>NZ_DJUS01000181.1:0-15027 GCF_002438365.1 Pseudomonas sp. UBA6276 | reverse complement strand
GGCTTTTCACACAGAGCCTAGTCAAATGACCGCAGCCGGCGGGGCAGTACTGGCCGGCGGTGAAGGTTATACTGCGCCATCCCTGCCCTTCCAGAGCTATGACCGATGGTTTTCGACGAACACAGCTTCAAGTCCCTGATCCGCCCCGTACCGGATTTCCCCAAGCCCGGCGTGGTGTTTCGCGACATTACCCCGTTGTTTCAATCACCCAAGGCCCTGCGCCTGGTGATCGACAGTTTCGTGCACCGCTACATCGACGCTCAGTTCAGCCACATCGGCGCGATGGATGCGCGCGGTTTTCTGATCGGCTCCATCGTCGCCCATGAGCTGAACAAGCCGCTGATCCTGTTCCGCAAGCAAGGCAAGCTGCCGGCGGACGTGCTGTGCGAGGGTTATCAGACCGAATACGGCGAAGCGTTTCTGGAAGTGCACGCCGACAGCCTGTGCGAAGGGGACTCGCTAGTGCTGTTCGATGACCTGATCGCTACCGGCGGCACACTGATCGCGGCGGCCAATCTGGTTCGGCGGATGGGCGCGGAGGTGTTCGAGGCGGCGGCCATCATCGACCTGCCCGAACTGCAAGGCTCGCAGCGTCTTCAGGATGCTGGGGTCGGCACCTTCTGCCTGACCCGCTTCGCCCTCGACGAGCGCTAGGCGCTCTGCGCAGCCACGCTGCGACGTCCCACCACACGTAATTCGATGCAGTCCCCTGCGGGATGTTGCGGTCCAACGCCACAGCATCCACTCAAAACGGGAGACAACATGACTCATTCTGCATTGGTGGTAGGCGCCAGCGGCATCGTTGGCAGCGCGACTTCGCGGCTGCTGCTCGATCAGGGTTGGCAGGTCGCCGGCTTGGCGCGCAAGCCAGCCGTGGCCGAGGGTGTCACCCCGGTCCAGGCTGACCTGATGGACCCGGCGTCGCTGGCCACGGCGCTGGCCGAGCTCAAGCCCACCCACGTCTTTTTGACCACCTGGGCCCGCCAGGACACCGAAGCGGAGAACATCCGCGTCAACGCCGCCATGGTGCGCAATGTGCTCGACGCCTTGCGCGCGGCGGGTAGCGTCAAGCATGTGGCCCTGGTCACCGGTCTCAAGCACTACCTGGGCCCGTTCGAAAACTACGGCAAGGGCAGCCTGCCGCAGACCCCGTTTCGTGAGGAGCAGGGTCGCCTAGACGTCGAGAACTTCTATTACGCCCAGGAAGATGAAGTGTTCGCCGCCGCCGAGCGCGATGGTTTCACCTGGAGTGTGCATCGCCCCCACACCATTACCGGTGTGGCTGTAGGCAACGCCATGAACATGGCGACCACCTTGGCGGTGTATGCCTCCATCTGCAAAGCCACCGGCCGCCCGTTCGTGTTCCCCGGCTCGCGCGTGCAGTGGGACAGCCTGACCGACGTGACCGACGCCCGTCTGCTGGCCAAGCAGTTGCTCTGGGCCAGTACGACTCCTGCGGCGGCCAATCAGGCTTTCAACGTGACCAACGGTGACGTGTTCCGCTGGAGTTGGATGTGGCAGCAGATCGCCGACTGGTTCGGTGTCGAGGCAGCGCCCTATCCGCAGCAGCTCACGCCTCTGGCAGAGCAAATGACCGACGACGCCGACGTATGGCAACAGTTGGCCCAGAAACATGGCCTGCGCGAAGCGGATATCGATCGGCTGGTTTCACCTTGGCACACCGATGCCGATCTGGGCCGTCCGATCGAGGTGGTCACTGATGTGTCCAAGAGCCGTCGACTGGGCTTCACGGAGTTTCAGGCCAGCGATCAGGCATTCTTCGACGTGTTCGAGAAGCTGCGCAGCGAACGCCTGATTCCTTGAACGCTGTAGCAGCGGCGCGAGCCGCGTCGTGTAGCAGCGGCGCGAGCCGCGTCGGCGACAGCTGGGGCATGCGCAGATAGTGCAGCATGAAAAAGCCCCCCGCAGCCTGGCTGCGGGGGGCTTTTTTTGCGCCTGATCCGTACAGCGATCAGAGCATAGTGCCTTACGCCTTGCCCGAGCCCAGATCGGCCCCGGTGACTGGGTCCGCATCCGGATCGGACTCGGTACGCAGCTTCATGGCTTCCAGTACATCCGCATCGTCTGCAGACAAGGTTACCGAAGCGCTGCCATCACCGCCGTCGACCGCAGGCTCGGGTGATTCGACGAACTCCCACTCTTCACCCTGATTCCACGGCCCACGTACATTCGGCTCACCCGACATATTGAAATACTTGTTGGTGAATTCCGGCATGCCCGGCAACTTGCCCTGGGGGAAGTTGGGCTGAATGGAGTGCAAGGCTTTTTCGAATGACAATTGATGCGCTATTTCACGCGTCATCAAAAAGCCCAGCGCTTCTTTCACGCCTGGATCATCGGTCACATTCATCAACCGCTCGTAGACAATCTTCGCCCGCGACTCGGCGGCGATATTGGAGCGCATATCGGCAGTGGGTTCACCAATGGTATCGATATAGGCGGCCGTCCACGGCACACCGGCCGAGTTGACCAAGGGCGCACCGGCACCATAAAGCAGGCTGGTGATATGAGAGTCATTGCCAGCACCGTTAATGGCACGGTACAACTCGCCCTCTTCCTGCACGCCTTCGGCCAGTTGGCCTTTGGCGCCCTTGTTGAGCATGACGATGATCGAACCGACGATTTCCAGGTGGCTCAGCTCTTCGGTGGCGATGGACATCAACAGATCCTTGCGGCCCGGATCATCCTCGGCCAGGGCCTGGGTGAAATAGCGTGCCGCAGCAGCCAGTTCGCCCTGTGCGCCACCGAATTGTTCCAGCAACAGGTTAGCCAGTCCGGGATTGGGTGCGGCAACGCGCACGGTGTATTGCAAACGCTTGTTGTGCAAGAACATTGTCAAATCCTCAGGCTATCTAATTATGCGAGCAAGTCATGGAGCGGCACACGGAAACTCTCGACAAACGAGAGACACTGAAACAACGCCGTCCTAAGTAGGAAGATAGTTCGTCGAGTTAATGCCATTTATATTAGGCAGCCGGACGAAAGGTTATTTATAAAAGAATGACTGCTGGCACATTAGCATCGGTTTATGGTTTCAATAATTGCGCAATGATCGTTATTCAGCCAGGCACACACGTATTTAACGAACTCTTTAAATCAGGCATTCATCCACCGGCGTGAACTATCGAGAAGTATCGAACGTCATCCGCTTGAGTGTCGCGGTAAACCTGTGCTCGGCAAGCTGTGCTTTGTGCCCTGTGCTCATTCCAATGATGGGAGAAAAGCAATGGATACGACGCAACGACCTGCCAGCGACGAGGCTGACGCCAACACGTCCCCAGGCAGCACGCCACAAGAGCACCTGCAGGTTCTGGCCGACGAAGCTGGCGCTGCATTGAGCGACGCCAAGCAGCAGGGCGCCGAACAGTACGAACACCTGCGCGACCTGGCCACCGATCAAATCGATTCCTTGGTGGACAGCGCGCAATCGGCTGCTTCTGCGCTGGAGGGCAAGGACACCCTGGGTTTGTCGCAATACCTAGGTCAACTGGCATCAGGGCTTGGCACCTTCGCCGACCAGGTTCGCGACAAGAGCGCCGAAGAACTTCTGCACAAGGGCGCGCAGTTGGCACGGGACAATCCGGCCGTGTTCCTGGCTGGCAGCGTGGCGATAGGCTTTGCGCTGTCGCGGTTCCTGCGCGCCAGCGCCAGCGCGCCGTCCAGGCCAGGTTCGAGCTTGCCTGCGCCTTCCGACCTACCGCAATACCAGACCTCCGTGCCGCCATTGTCGGCCGATCCTGCCGCGGCCAGCGTCCCGGAACCGGCCACCCAGGCCGCCGTCAGTCCGCCGCTGAGCGGGACCACGCTGTACTCGACGCCCACGCCGCCACGGGAGGCTCTGTGATGAACAACGATCCGTTCGACACACCCCAGGAACGTATGGACTCGGTCCGCCAGGACGATGCCTCCATCGGCGGCCTGCTGCGCCAGTTGACGCGCGAGGTGCCGGAGCTGTTCACCAAGGAGCTGGCACTGGCCAAGGCCGAAATGCAGCAGAGCCTGACCACGCTCAAGGCGGGCATTGCCGCCGTGGCGGGCGGTGCGATCGTGCTACTGGCCGGTTTCATCATCCTGCTGATGGCGGCCGTGTATGGCCTGGGTACCGTGATGCAGCTGTGGCTCGCCGCGCTGATCGTAGGCGGTATCACCGTGATCGTCGGTTTCATCATGCTGCAGTCGGGCAAGAAGCAGTTCGAAACGTCGCACTTCACACCGGACCGGACCCTGCACGCCATGCAGCAGGACAAGGAAGCACTGAAGAGGAAAGTCTCATGAGCAGCTCATTGAATAGCGATCTGGACAAAAGCCCGGAAGATCTGGAACGCGAGATCGACGCCAAGCGTGCCAGCATCAGCAATCTGGTCGATTCCCTGGAAAGCCGGTTCACGCCGGGCCAGTTGTTCGATCAGGCCCTGTCGTACACCAAGGGCAACGGCGGTGAGTTCTTCCAGAACCTGGGCACGACCTTGAAGAACAATCCGGTGCCTACGGTGCTCACCGGGGTCGGTCTGGCTTGGCTGGCGATGAACCAGAACAAGCCGTTCCAGCCCGGTTCGGCGTCGAGTGGATCGGGGTTGGGCGGCATGGTCAGTCAGGTGGCGGATCAGGTCAGTCAGGCGTTCTCGGGTGCTGGTGATCGCCTGCATGGCGCGGCCGATACGGCGCGTGACCACGGACAGAGCCTGCGCTCCAAGGCGGGTGATCTGTCCGACCGGGCCACTGATTCTCTGGACGCTACGGCAAGCCAACTCACCGACAAGGCTCATGACGTCGGTCAACGCGTGCAGGAGCAGGCCAGCGAGGTGAAAGGTCAGTTCGAGCAACTGCTCAAAGAGCAACCGTTGGTGCTTGCGGCCATCGGCATTGCTCTGGGAGCGGCGTTGGGCGCGGCATTGCCATCGACGCGCAAGGAAGATGAGTTGATGGGACAGACGCGAGATGATTTGGCCGATACGCTCAAGTCCAAGGGCCAGGAAGCCTATGCGGTGGCCAAGGACACGGTGAAGCAGGCGACCGACAAGGCACCCGAACCGTCCGCCGCACCGTCCCCGGTCACGCCCGCCATGGCGAGCGAGGGTACGGACCTGTCCTCAGGGCTGGGCATGAAGCCCTGAACCCGGCAGAACACCAGGCAAACCCTGACGCGGCACCTGTAGCAGCGGCGCGAGCCGCGTCGGCGGTACATGCGGTATGACTGTAGGACCGCGTCGTGACCGGACGCGGCTTGCGCCGCTGCTACAGGGGCTAGGATTTGCCGAAGAGCTTCTTGCCAAGGGTGACGACGGCCAGGACCACGGCGCCGGTAAGAATACCGGTCAACGCGTCCACCAAGGTGCTGGCCACCGTGCCCATCACGCCGCCACCGGCCAACGCCACCGCTGCTTCGCTGATGTGATGCACGAATGGCAGGCCGTGGGCGATGATGCCGCCACCCACCAGAAACATGGCGATGGTGCCCAGAATCGATAACACCTTCATCAACACCGGTGCCAGCCACAGCAGACCATTGCCCAACGCCTGGCTGGCCGATCCGGTTTTCTGCTTGAGGTAAAGCCCCACATCGTCCAGCTTGACGATGCCGGCCACCAGCCCATAGACACCTGCGGTGATCAGCACCGCCGTGATCACCAGTACGCCGACCTGGTCCAGGAAGGGCCGCGTGGACACCACCCCCAAGGCCAGCACGATGATTTCCGCCGAAAGGATGAAATCGGTGCGCACCGCGCCTTTGATCTTGTCCTTCTCGAACGCGACCATATCGACCTTGGCATCGGCCATGGCAGCCTTGCGCTGCTCAAGGTCAGCAGCCGAGTCCTTGTGCAGGAACTTGTGCACCACCTTTTCGAAACCTTCGAAACACAGATACGCACCGCCGATCATCAACAGCGGCGTGATCAGCCACGGCGCGAACGCGCTGATCAACAGCGCCGCCGGCACCAGGATCGCCTTGTTCAGCAAGGAGCCCTTCGCCACTGCCCAGACCACCGGCAGTTCGCGATCCGCCTTGACCCCGGTGACCTGTTGGGCGTTGAGCGCCAGATCGTCGCCAAGCACCCCAGCGGTTTTCTTCGCGGCCAGGGAAACGTCGTCGAGCAGGGTCGCGATATCGTCGAGAAGCGTAAGCAAATTGCCTGCGGCCACGGGGAGCATCCTTATGGGTGAGTTAGGTGGCTGACGCATGGGACCCCGGCTTAGTTCCCCGGCGGGCCGTTGTTGAGCGCTCGGCAAGGCCGGTGCTACCATCGCAGACCCTCCGGCGCGGCCGGATGCCACTGCGCAGAAACAAGGATCTTTGCCCACCATGAGCAGTATTCGCGAGCGCAACAAGGCCCTCATCCTGCGTGCGGCGAGCGAAGAATTCGCCGACAAGGGTTTCGCCGCCGCCAAGACCCAGGACATCGCCAGCAAAGCCGGCGTGCCCAAGCCCAACGTCTACTACTACTTCAAGTCCAAGGAAAACCTCTACCGCGAGGTGCTGGAAAGCATCATCACGCCAATCCTGCAGGCCTCCACGCCGTTCGACACGGCCGGCGAGCCGCAAGCGGTGCTGCGCGCCTATATCCGCTCCAAGATCCACATCTCCCGCGCCCTGCCCTTCGCCTCGAAAGTGTTCGCCAGCGAAATCATGCACGGCGCGCCGCACCTGAGCGCCGATCAGGTCGAGCAGCTCAACGCCCAGGCATTGCACAACATACAGTGTCTGCAGACCTGGATTGATCGTGGGCAGATTGCTCCGGTGGACCCTCATCATCTGATGTTCAGCATCTGGGCCGCGACGCAGACCTACGCCGATTTCGACTGGCAGATCGCTTCGATCACCGGCAAGGCCAAGCTCGACGACAGCGATTACGAAGCAGCCATCGACACCATCACGCGGCTGGTGCTCAAGGGCTGCGCGCCGGAATAGCGCCACCTCGCCAGACCCGCTGACGAGGTCGGCGCACAGCCTTGCACCGACGCGGCAAAGCTCCTACGCTGTGCGCCTTCTTGGGAACCCCTTTGCCATGACCACTCTGCGTGATCGCCTGTACGTCGTCGTCTTCCAGAGCGACACCCCTGCCGGACGTCGCTTCGACAAGACCTTGTTGCTGATCATCCTCGCCAGCCTGCTGGTGGTGATCATCGACAGCGTCGAGACGGTGCACAGCCAATACGCCGACCTGTTCGCCTGGATCGAATGGGGCTTCACGTTCATCTTCGCCGTGGAGTACCTGCTGCGCCTGTACTGCTCGCCCAAGCCCCTGCGCTATGCGTTCAGCTTCTACGGCCTGATCGACCTGCTGGCGATCGTCCCCGGCATCCTGGCCATCTACTACAGCGACGCCCAGTACCTGATGATCGTGCGCGTGGTGCGCATGCTGCGGATCTTCCGCGTGCTCAAGCTCAGCCCTTACCTGAAGCAGGCCAACTACCTGCTGGCGGCTCTGCGTGGCAGCAAGCAGAAGATCATCGTGTTTCTGGTGAGCGTCACCACTCTGGTCACGGTGTTCGGCACCTTGATGTACGTGGTCGAGGGCCCGCAGAACGGTTTCGCCAACATCCCCACGGGCATCTACTGGGCCATCGTCACGCTGACCACGGTAGGTTACGGCGATATCGTGCCGACCACGCCGATCGGTCAGGTGCTCTCGGCGATGGTCATGATCACCGGTTATTCGATCATCGCCGTGCCCACCGGCATCTTCACCGCCGAACTGGCCAACGCCATGCGCAGCGAAGGCCTGCAGCACGAGTGCGGGGTGTGCCACAAAAGCAGCCACGAACAGACAGCCTCGTTCTGCTCCCAGTGTGGCAATGCGCTGTTCAAGAAAGCGGTATAAGCACCGCCCTTTTTGATCTAATCGCCCCCATAACGCCTGGCCACGGGGCGCAGGCATAATGCCGCCTATTTCCAAGAACGCTCGAAGAGGGAACTGCAGTGAAAAAATTGATCGGTGCCTCGCTGTTGGCAGCAGGCTTGAGCCTGACCGGCCTGGCCCAGGCCGCGCCCAGCCTGCTCAACGTCTCGTACGATGTGATGCGCGACTTCTACAAGGACTACAACAGTGCGTTCCAGAAGCACTGGCAAGCCGAACACAACGAAGCCATCACCGTGCAGATGTCCTTCGGTGGTTCGAGCAAGCAGGCGCGTTCGGTGATCGACGGCCTGCCGGCAGACGTCATCACCATGAACATGGCCACCGACATCAATGCCCTGGCCGACAACGGCAAGCTGGTGCCCGACGACTGGGTTACGCGCCTGCCGAACAACAGCGCACCGTTCACCTCGGCGACCGTGTTCATCGTGCGCAAGGGCAACCCAAAAGCGCTGAAGGACTGGCCTGACCTGCTCAAGGATGGCGTGCAGGTTATTGTCCCCAACCCCAAGACCTCCGGCAACGGCCGCTACACCTACCTGTCGGCCTGGGGCTATGTGCTCAAGAATGGTGGCGATGAAAACAAGGCCCGCGACTTCGTCGGCAAGCTGTTCAAGCAGGCACCGGTCCTGGACACCGGTGGACGCGGCGCGACCACCACGTTCATGACCAACCAGATCGGCGATGTGCTGATCACCTTCGAAAACGAAGCCGAAATGATCGCCCGCGAGTTCGGCCGCGATCAGTTCGAGGTCGTCTACCCCAGCGTTTCAGCCGAGGCCGAGCCCCCCGTCAGTGTGGTCGACAAGGTCGTCGACAAAAAGGGCACGCGTGCCGCGGCCGACGAATACCTGAAGTACCTGTGGTCGCCGGAAGGCCAGGAAATCGCGGCCAACAACTACCTGCGCCCACGTGATCCTGCAGTGCTGGCCAAGTACACTGATCGCTTCCCGAAAGTCGAATTCCTCTCAGTGGAGAAAACCTTCGGCGACTGGCGCAGCGTGCAGAAGACCCACTTCAATGACGGTGGCGTGTTCGACCAGATCTACACCGGCCAGTAAACGATCGCTCAATCGCTGGACAGCGTTGCAGGCTTGGGGTAAAACCTCGCCTGTAACGCCCTGCCTTTCGCTTCTCCCCCCTTCTCTTTCCTACGTCCAACGTTCGGCGGTAGCCTGCCCGATGGTTTTTCATCGCGCGCGCTCCAGCGTTGGCGCGAGTTCGATCATCATGACCACATCATCGGATGCCGCACTGAAATACCGCCCGGAAATCGACGGCCTGCGCTCGCTAGCCGTGCTGCCGGTGATCCTGTTCCATGCCGGCTTCAGCCTGTTTTCCGGCGGATTCGTGGGGGTCGACGTGTTCTTCGTGATCTCCGGTTATCTGATCACCTCGATCATCCTGGCGGAAATGACCAAAGGTGATTTCTCCCTGCTGCGCTTCTACGAGCGTCGGGCCCGACGGATTCTGCCGGCGCTGTTCGTGATGTTGCTGGTCTGTCTGCCCATGGCGTGGATGTGGCTGGACCCGCCGGACCTCAAGGCGTTCAGCAAGAGCCTGGCGGCGGTGCCGCTGTTCTCGTCGAACCTGCTGTTCTGGCGTGAAAGCGGCTATTTCGACGCTGCCGCCGAGATGAAACCTCTGCTGCATACCTGGACATTGGCGGTTGAGGAGCAGTACTACCTGCTCTTCCCATTGCTGCTGATGGCTGGGTGGCGCCTGGGTCGGCGCACCGTGGTGGCGATACTGGCCGTGCTCGCCTTGGCCAGTCTGGCCTTGGCCGAGCATGGCGCCCGCCAGGAATCCGTGGCCGCGTTCTACCTGCTGCACGCACGCGCGTGGGAGCTGCTGGTGGGCTCTTTCATCGCCTTCTACCTCGCTAGGCGACCACGCTCGACCGCTTGGTCCTGGCACGCGCAGGCTGGCAGTCTGCTAGGCGTGGCCATGATCGGCTATGGCGTGCTTGCCTTTGATCACGCCACGGCGTTTCCCGGTTTCAATGCCTTGCTGCCCACCGTTGGGGCAGGATTGGTGATCCTCTTCGCTCATCCGGGTAACTCCGTCGGAAGGGTATTGGCGAGCGGCCCATTGGTAGGCATCGGACTGATCAGCTACAGCGCCTATCTATGGCATCAACCGCTGTTCGCTTTCGCCCGCAACAACAGCCTGGTGGCGCCCACTCCAACGACCATGCTGGGCTTGAGCGGGCTGTCGCTGGTATTGGCATGGCTGAGCTGGCGCTTTGTCGAACGCGCCTTTCGCGACCGACGCCACGTGCCTGCTGCGCGCCTGTGGCGTTACAGTGCCAGCGCTTCGTTACTGTTCGTGGCGTTAGGCATCACCGGCTTCGTGAACAATGGCTTCAGCCAGCGTTTCGACGTCGATCCCAGCATCATGACCGCTTTCGAAGACCCACATATCCGCGATGCCTGCGACACGAACTATGACGGCAAGGGCTGGGGCATGGACTTCTGCCTGTTCGGTGCCGATCGCCAGCGGCAGGCTGCGGATGTGGCGGTGTTCGGCGACAGCCATGCCGAAGCCCTGTTGCCGGCGTTCGATACCGCAGGCAAGCGGTACGACCGGCGCATCGCTCACATTGGCATGGGTGGCTGCCCGCCGTTGCTGGGCGTCGACGTGGCGGTGGGCAACTATGCGCCAGGGGCGTGCCCGGCGTTGGCCCAGCGCGAGTACGACTATGTGAAGGCCCATGGCATCAGGAAGGTGGTGCTGGTTTCACGCTGGACGCTGTACACCGATGGCGATTACGACCAGAACCGCATGAGCGGCTATTTCCTGGTGGATCAAGCCAGCCAGGCGCGCACCCGCGAGGCCTCGCGCGCGGTATTCGAAAAAGCTCTGGAACGGACCATCGATGCCTACCGAGCGTTGGGCGCACAGGTCTACGTGGTGGCTCAGGCGCCGCAACAGCAGACCAGTCCGAAGCAGCTCTACTATCGTCTGGCACGCGACAAGGGGGGCGATGCCGAACACACGCAACGGCTGCTCGACCGGCTGTCCGTACCCTACGCGAAACACCTGCAGTTTCAGCACTACACACGCGCATTGTTCGCCGCCGACAGCGCGCGCGAACGCATTCGCCTGGTCAGCCTCGATGAAGCGCTGTGCAGCCCACAAACGTGCCTGATCGGTGACAGAGGGTCGTGGTACAAGGACCACGACCACTTGAGTGCCCGCGGGGTCGAGCGGGTGGCGAGCCTGGTGGGTCAGATCATGCAGAACTGACTCGCGCCTGCCGTGCTTCAGGGATGTTTGCGTCCCAAGCCAGCCGGCACGCCGGTGGTATCGGTGGCTTCCCATGGGCCTTTGGGACTGGTGGCCCAGCTCCAGCCGTCGTTCCAGCGGTAGTAGGTGCGCTGGCGATAGTAGGTGTCGGGCTGGTCTTCGAGTACGTACACACCCAGACTCGGGTCCCAGTGGCTGGCACCGCCCGGAGGCGGGGCGAAGCTGGCCGAGGTCCGCGGCATCGGCTTAGGCGCGGGTGGCGTGGGCGTCGCAGGTGGGGCTGGAGTGGGCGCGGTGCTCGGTCCTGCCGGTGGCAGGGTCTGCACCGGTGGCTGCGGCGCAGGTTCGGACGGGCGCTGCACGGCGCAGGCACTCATGCCCAGGGCCAGGCCGATGACGGCCATTCGAGCTAAACGGTTCATGGCATCTCTCTACAGGTCAGGGCTGTCGATCATCAATTGCTGCACGGCGGCGCTGTCGCTGGCGATCGGCGCACCTCGCGCCAGCCATTCGCCCTGCGTGGGCTGGCCGGCCCTGGATATCCGGGCGATGAGTTGGACTTCGGGAAAGTTCGACAGTTTCAGCTGCGGCATCATCGCATCGCTGTCCGCCAGCTCGACCTGAGCCGGAAGGTCAGCCACCGTCAGGCGCTTGACCGCCAGTGGCATGGGCGGCCCGGACACCGCGCGAGCAAAGACGAACACGCTGTCGCCGGGCTGCACCTTGGCCGCCACACCGGGTGCCAAGGCCACCTGCACTTTCAATACGGCGCGTACCGGAGCGGGCTCGGCGACAGGCAACTTGCCAGCGGCGGCCAGTTGGCCGCGGGCACGTTCGATTCCGCCCAGCAATGCCGTGCGCGCAGGGTCTTTGTCCGGGAGGGTGGCCAGTAGGCGCTCCCAGTAAGCGATGGCCTTGTCGAAATCGCGCCCTTCGAACGCGACGATGCCGAGCAAGCCCAAACTGGTGGCTTCCTTCGGATCACCCAGCAGGGCTTCGTCAGTGAGTGCCTGGATCTGCTCGGACCACTGTTTGCCTGCAGCGAAATACAGCGCCTGCGCCCACTGCCCCAGTACCTCTGGCTGACGACCGCTGAGTTTTGCGGCGCGCTCGAACAATTCGGCTGCCTGCGCCGGCCGGTTCTGCGCCATGTAGGTCCGACCCAGGATGTACACCCCCTCCACAGCCTCCGGCTGCATCTGCACCGCCTGTTCCAGGCGCGCCGTCATCTGCGCCATGGACGTGGGCGGTACGGCGAACTCGCGGCTCAACTCGACCTGGTCGCTGGCGCCATAGTGCAGGTACAACACGAGCCCCACCACCGGCACCAGAACCGCAGCCGCCAGCGGTATCGAGCGGCCCAGACGGGTGTCAGCGACCACCTCCCCGCCCTCGGTATCGGCCAGCAACTCGCGGGCGGCTTCGGCCTGGCCGCTTTCCAATTGCGCGGCTGTCAAGACGCCTGCAGCCTGTTGCGTATTCAGTTCGGCCAGGCGCTCTTGATACAGCGCCACGTTGAGGGCGGTGCGGTCCTGCTCGGGCTGGGTGCGACGGGCACGCAGCAACGGTACCAGCAAAAAACCCAGGGCGAGCAGCAGCAACAGGCCGGCAGCGAGCCAGAAATCGATCATGGGCGGTCATCATCCAACGGTTTTTGGGCGAGCAACGCGGCCAAACGGGCGCGTTCGGCAGGGTCGAGATCACGCGGGCTGGTAGCGGGTTGCCTGCGCCGACGTCGCAAGGTCACCGCGATTACGCCCATGCCGACCACCAGCAAAACCGCCGGGCCGAACCAGAGCAGCCCGGTACGCGCGGTCAGCGCTGGCTTGTAACGGACGAACTCACCGTAGCGATCGACCATGAACTCGATGATTTGCCCGTCATCCTTGCCCTCGGTCAACAGCCGATGGATCTCACGGCGCAGGTCACCGGCGATAGGTGCATTGGAATCGGCGATGTCCTGGTTCTGGCACTTGGGGCAACGCAGTTGCTGGGTCAATTGGTGAAAGCGCTCGCGCATCTGGTCATTGGCGAACTGATAGGTATCGATGGCAGCCCGTGCCACGCCGGACAGGCTCAACAGCAGTATCGACAGCAGCAGCCAGCGCTTCATGGCCGGGCCTCGTCGAGCAGCGCCTGGTACAACGGCGCCAGTTGCTCGCGCCAAACGGTCTGGTCGATGACCCCGACCCACTTGTGGCGAATCACGCCCCTGGCGTCGATAAGGAACGTCTCCGGTGCGCCGTACACGCCCAGGTTCAAGCCCAGGCTGCCGTCCTTGTCGTTGATGTCCAGCGTGTAGGGGTTGTGATAATCGGCCAGCCACCGCCGTGCTGCCACGTTGTCATCCTTGTAGTTGATGCCGTAGATCAGCACGCCCTGCTCGGCCAGCGTGTTCAGCACGGGGTGTTCGACGCGGCAGGCCACGCACCAGGTTCCCCAGACATTGACCAGGGCCGGCTTGCCCAGCAGATCGACTCGAGTCAGCGTTCGTTGGCCCTGGGTGTCAGGCAGGCTGAACTCGGGAAACGGCTTGCCGATCAGGGCCGACGGCAACTGCGCGGGGTCAAGATAGAGCCCGCGGTAAAGCAGCACGGCCAGCACCAGGAATGCGCCCAGCGGCACCGCCAACAGCCAACGTTTCATGCTACGGCCCCTTTGCCCAATACGTCACGCACACGCGCCTTGACCTTGATGCGATAGCGCCGGTCCAGTGCGGCGAGGAAGCCACCCAGACCGGTCATCAGCCCACCCAGCCAGATCCAGCGCACGAACGGCTTGACGTGGATCCGCACCGCCCACGCGCCGTTTTCCAGGGGTTCACCCAGCGCGACATAGAGGTCGCGGGTGAAGCCGGCATCGATGCCAGCCTCGGTCATCACCGATTGCTGCACGCTGTACAAGCGTTTTTCCGGATGCAGCAGGCTCACTTGCACGCCATTGCGCAGGACTTGAACACTGCCCCGCTGGGCGCTGAAATTCGGCCCCCGATGAGGCTCGGCGCCCTGGAAGATGAACTGATAGCCACCAAGATCGACCGCATCGCCCGGCGCCATGCGCAGATCACGCTGGGCACTGTTGTGGCTCGACAACACCACGCCCAGGGCACAAACGGCAATGCCCAGGTGAGCCAGCTGCATGCCCCAGTAGCTGCGCGGCAAGCCGGCAATGCCGCGGGGCAGGCCCTTGTGACGGGTCTTGTCGTGCAAGTCGCGCACCCCGGCCAGCACCACCCAGGCCGCCAGCGCGAACGTGCTCAGCACCGGCCAGGCGAAATCCCCCAGGCACCAGGCGGCCAGCGGCGCCAGCACGGCGCTGCCGAGCAGTACCGGCACTAGCATGCTACGCAGCCAGGCGGTCGGCGTGTGTTTCCAGCGCACCAGCACGCCAACGGCCATGGCCAGCATCAGCAACGCCATCAGGGGCACGAACAGCGCATTGAAATAGGGTGGACCGACCGACAGCTTGGCGCCGGTCAGGGCATCCAGCGCCAGCGGGTACAGGGTGCCCAGCAGAATCATCGAAGCAGCCACCACCAGGATCAGGTTGTTACCCAGCAGCAGGGTCTCCCGCGACCACAGGCCGAAGCCCACGTGGCTCTTGACCACCGGCGCGCGCAGCGCGAACAGCGTCAATGAACCGCCCACCACGAACAGCAGGAAGATCAGAATGAACACGCCACGGGTCGGATCCGAGGCGAACGCATGCACCGAGGTCAGCACGCCGGAGCGCACCAGGAATGTGCCCAGCAGGCTCAGGGAAAACGCAGCAATGGCCAACAGCACCGTCCAGCTCTTGAACACGCCGCGCTTCTCGGTGACCGCCAGGGAGTGGATCAGCGCAGTGCCGACCAGCCAAGGCATGAACGAGGCATTTTCCACCGGGTCCCAGAACCACCAGC
>NZ_DJUS01000170.1:0-17134 GCF_002438365.1 Pseudomonas sp. UBA6276 | reverse complement strand
GAAGTGATCGATGTCGAGCATGATGACCCCGAGCGGGCGAGCGTTGCGTCGAGCCCGGCCAATCTCGTCAGGCAGCGCCGCATCCAGTTGCCGGCGATTGGCCAGGCCGGTCAAACCGTCCTGCATCGCCAGCTTCTGCAACGCGGCGTGGGCATTGCGCAATTCCGCCTCGGTACGCAGACCATGGCGGATCTGCCGGATCAAGGTCATCGCGCAGAGCGCCAGGGCTATGCCAACTACCAGCACGAACGCGGCCGAACGCAGCAGGTTCTCGTACCAGCTGGCCAACAGGGCAGCCTTGGATTCAGCGGTCTCCAGCACCAGCGGGTAGGTGCGCAAGGCATGGTAGCTGTACATGCGCTCCACATCGTCCACCAGCGAACGCTGCAGCAATGTGCCGTGATCGGCCTGAGGCAACATCTCGCTGAAGATCCTGCCCTTGGCCACGCTGCTGCCGATGACGTTCTCGTCGAACGGTCGGCGCAGCAGCAGGGTGCCATCCCTGAGCAGCAGGGCGATGACGCCGTGCTTGTCCAGATCGAAACCTGCATAGAATTGATTGAAATAGTCCACTTTCATGGTCGCCAGCACGACACCGGCGAACCTGCCGTCGGCGCCGGTCAAGCGCCGCGACACGGGAATCACCAGGGCGTTGGTGGAACGGCTGCGAATCACCGGGCCCACATGCACGCCGGGATCGGGACTGGCCCGGTGGTAGCGGAAGTAGTCGCGATCGGCATTGTTCAGCCCCGGCGGATCGACGGCGTTGGAACTGGCGATCCATCGTCCCTCGCTGTCATAAATGAACAGCCCCTGCAACTGCGCCAGCGAGCGCGTCCACCCCTGCATCAGGTTGCGCAGCCGCTGCACCTGAGGCGGAGCGGTGCCGTCGACCTGAATCCGCTCGATGAGCCCCAGCAGTACGGTGTCCGATTGCTTGATGGTGTCTTCGGCATGCTGCGCCAGTGAGCGAGCCAGGTTCGAGGTGGTGATCTCGCTGACCCGCAAGGCCTGTGCTCGCGCAGTCAGGGTCTGCCAGACGTCAAGGACGATGAGCGAGACCACCACCAGCGCCACGAACAGGATAGTCATGCGCTGGGCCGAACTGTCGGACTTCAAGGCAATTCGATACTGCGCGTCATCTGCCATCAGCGGCTTCTTTATAGGCGTGTAGGTGCAGTCTAGTGGGTTACGCTCAGCACACAACCGTTGTCTGCGCCGCACCCCTGCGCGGTGGCTGCGGTTGTCATTACATCAGGGCAAGTTGTACGATGACTTCGGTCATCATTGCTGCGTGGCGTCGTTGCGCCGCGTGGCGGTACGATAACAATACCAACGATGCAAACAGGAGGTTTCATGACACAGCCATCGACCCGCGACGTTCCCGTCTTGATCATCGGGGCACTGCTGCCCAGCCTGCAGGAGGCGGTGGAAACCCACTTCGAGGCGACCCGTTTCTGGGAACTGCCGGATCAGAACGCTTGGCTTGCCCAGCACGGCGACCGAATCAGAGCCATCGTCACTTCGGGTGCCTTGGGCGCCAGCAGCGAAGTGATCGGCAAGCTGCCCAACCTCGAAGCCATCTTCAGCTTCGGCGTGGGCTACGATTCGATCGCCGTGGATGCCGCACGCGACCGCGGCATCGTCGTGACCAACACGCCGGCCGTGCTGGACGACTGCGTGGCCGATACTGCCATGGCGTTGACCCTGGATGTCATGCGTCGCTACAGCGAGGCGGATCGTTTCGTGCGGGCAGGCCAATGGACCCAGGGCAAGTTTCCGCTGGCCAGCAAGATCGGTGGCAAGAAGATCGGCATCGTCGGCCTGGGCAACATTGGCGAGTCCATCGCCAAACGCGCAGCCGCCTTCGACATGGAAGTGCTTTACCACAACCGCAAGCCCAAGGCCGGCGTCAGTTACCACTACTACGCCGATCTGGACGCGATGATCGGCGATTGCGACGTATTGGTTCTGGCGGTGCCTGGGGGCAAGTCGACGGAGGGGCTGATCGATGCCAAACGTATCGGCCTGTTGGGCAGCAAGGGCTTTCTGGTCAACATCGCCCGAGGCAGTGTTGTCGATCAGCCGGCCTTGATCCAGGCGTTGCAGGAGAAACGTATCGCCGGTGCCGGCCTGGATGTCTACGAGGACGAGCCCAACGTGCCGCAGGCGCTGATCGACTTGCCCAACGTCGTACTGCTGCCACACCTGGCCAGCGGTACCCACGAGACACGCCAGGCCATGGGTGATCTGGTATGGAGCAACATCCAGGGCTATTTCCACGACCAGCGCAAGGTACTGACGCCGGTGGGTTGACCTCGGCGAACCCTGCGGCAGGCATGCAATGTGACCTGCCGCGATTCCCGCCGGCATGCGTCGAGCGCCTGATCGCGCTGCTCGACGCGAGCCGGTTTGCAGGTCAGGCAGCGCCCGCCGTTTCACTGGGCTTGCTCGCCGCACGGCGCAGCGCGATGGGCGCGCTGGGCAGGTGAATATCCGGATTCGCCACGCCGCTGGGCGACAACTCATGGGTCATCTCGAATTCCGCCCGCACCGACCAACCACAGATTTCGTTCGTGCATTGCAGGTAAGCCACGCGCAGGAACACATGCGTACCTTCGCTGGTGCGGATGCGCATCCTGTTCTTGCAGTGTGGGCATACCATCTTGTAAGTGCTCATTTTTCAAACCTTATGATCCGCGCGTGCTCTTGAAACCGGGACGTGCGAGTCAACTACAAAATTTAAGTAAGTCTTCCCTGAATGAATTGCTGATGCTGCCTGCGTCTTGCCATTGCACAATGAGCGGATAAAAGGCTTTAAGTCCAAGTCACCGCGTCATGTAGGAAATTTCGTTATGATGGATGTAAGTTGTAGGACTGCATCTTGAATATCCTTGATTTGAGAACTAGGGTTAATATTTATATGCAATTCGAATAAATTAATATACTCAAATTGAGTGGGTCAAGCGGAACTTATCAACGTGTGTACCTCTGAAGCAATCCAAGTGCTGGACCGGCTCAAGCACTTAATGGCAGCCCCCAGCGATGCAGCACTGGCCAAGGCATTGGGCATCAGCCCGCAAACACTGGGGAGTTGGCGTGCACGCGCGAGCATTCCCTATGCTGTGTGCATGGATCTGGCACGCGCCGATGGCATCTCTCTGGACTGGCTGTTATTGGGCCGTGGCGCCATGCTCTGCGAACCGCAAACCGTGTTGGAAGACGATGCGCTGATTGCGATTCTGACAACATTGCAGGGACTCGACGCCCAGGACCAGCAGCACGTTCACAAGGTTGCACTGGATCGGAAGTTGCTTCGCCAACTTCAGCGCGAAGTTGCCAGGCTGCGTAAGCATAGTTGACTCACGGACCTCTGAAACGACGCAAGATCTGTTCGATGTCGAGTCGCCGAACCCAGCTTCTCAACTTCAGGCTCAGGGGAATCACCAGCAGCGCGCAGCCGAAAGCGGCAATGCCGCAGGTGAGTTGGGGGATATGGGCCTCTGCCATTGGCGCAAAAAGCAGGCCGACACCGATCGCCATCAACAGATTGCACAGCCTTCGTTCACCGTTCCTGGCCCGCTGCTGGCTGACCACCAGGCAGGCGCCGAGTACCGCGCCCACCACGTGATCCAAGGACATCCACAAAGCGGATACGCCCAGAGCAAGCTCCGATAATGCCGCAGCATCAGCGGCCAGCGTTTCAAGATTCATGATCCGGCCGTACGCGCGTCGATTCCCTGGGCCGATGACCCATGGCAATGGAACGCTCCTTATTCTTCAAGCACATGGTACTGCTCCTCAGGTCTCGAGCCGCGACCGGCGGCCTTGAAACCATCCTCACTCGATGCCTCTCAAGGCTCAAGAACGCGGCCTTGTAGGAAAGCCGCGCAGAGGTGCGGTGCTGGACAGCAGTGTTGTGTCTGACGCAGGTGCAGCGGGCTCAGGCGATAGTGACGGCCGCGTGAGCCCGTTCCAGCAGGCGCTGGTTGCGCGCAGACAGCTGGCGAAGTTGCAGCTGCTTGCCGAACTTGGCGTAGCGCGCTGCCAGGTTTTCCATGGCGGCGATGGCCGAATGATCGACCATGTGCAGGTGACGACAGTCGATATACACCTGGTCCGGGTCGTTCTGCGGATCGAACAGCGCCTGGAAATGCGTGGTCGAGGCGAAGAAGAGGGTGCCATGGGGGGTGTAGACGCGGGCGTCGCCGTTGTCATGGACGTCGCTGCGCATGTCGCGCGAATGCTGCCAGGCGAAGGCCAGCGCGGCGATGAGGATGCCGCACAGCACTGCGGTGGCCAGGTCAGTGAAGACGGTGATGATGGTCACCGCCACGATGACAACGGCATCGTTGGCGGGCACTTTGCCCAGCACCCTCACCGAACCCCAGGCGAAGGTCTGCTGGGCAACCACGAACATCACTCCGGCCAGTGCGGCCAGCGGGATGCGCTCGATCAGCGGCGACAGGAACAGGATGAACAGCAGAATCATCACGCCACTGACCACGCCGGACAGGCGCCCGCGCCCGCCGGAGCTGAGGTTGATCACGGTCTGCCCGATCATCGCGCAGCCGCCCATGCCGCCGAACAGGCCGGAGGTGATGTTGGCCACGCCCAGGGCCACGCACTCGCGATTGGGCTGACCACGGGTTTCGGTGATCTCGTCGGTGAGGTTGAAGGTCAGCAGGGTTTCCAGCAGCCCGACCATGGCCATCAGGGCGGCATAGGGTGCGATGATCTTCAGCGTTGCCAGGTCCAGCGGCACGCTCGGCCACGTGAAGCTGGGCAGGCCGCCGGCGATGGTCGCCATGTCGGCCAGGGTCCGCGTGGGCAGGTGCAGCCACTGCACCAGCAGGCTCACGCCGATGATCGCCACCAGGGCGCCAGGCACCGCTTTGGTCAGGCGCGGCAGCAGGTACACCACGGCCATGGTCAGCAGCACCAGGCCGGCCATCACGCTCAATTCATTCATCGGCAGCCATTGACCGTCGTGGGTCTTGAAGTGTTCGAGCTGCGACAGGGCGATGACGATCGCCAGGCCGTTGACGAACCCCAGCATGACCGGGTGCGGCACCATGCGCACCAGCTTGCCGAGCCGCAGCAGGCCGAAGAGCGCCATGATCAGGCCGCTGAGCACCACTGTGGCCAACAGGTATTGCACGCCGTGCTGCACTACCAGCGCGACGATGACCACGGCCATCGACCCGGCAGCACCGGAAATCATCGCGGGCCGCCCGCCGAGCAAGGCGGTGAGGGTACAGATGATGAATGCGCCATAAAGGCCCATCAACGGATTGACCTGGGCCACCAGTGCAAAGGCGATACATTCGGGCACCAGCGCGAAAGAGGAGGTGAGACCTGCAAGAACGTTGCGACGTATATCGGTTAAGGACATGCAATACCTTTCAGCACAAAAACACCCCGCGGCAGGAAGCCGTGGGGTGTGTCTATCGATTTTTTGGAAGGCGATCAGTTTAACAGCTGTTGCGAAGTGTGTCTGTCATGCACCCATGTCGAAGGTGTCGGGGTTGGGGCCCAGACGACCGGTTTGCGGGATATGGGCGATGGCTTGCAGGTCCTGATCGTCCAAAGTGAAATCGAACACGTCCAGGTTCTGCGCGATGCGCTCCGGGTTGCTCGAGCGTGGGATCACGATGTACTGGCTCTGCGTGTGCCAGCGCAGGATCACCTGAGCCGGGGTCTTGCCGTGCTTCTCGGCGATCTGCGACAGCACCGGCTGCGAGAGCAGGGCGCCGCCCTGGCCCAAAGGACTCCACGATTCGGTGACGATGTTCAGGCCCTTGCAGAACTTGACCAGGTCGACCTGAGAGAAGTCCGGGTGCAGCTCGATCTGGTTCACCGACGGTGTGACGCCGGTGTCGTCGATGATGTGCTGCAGGTGGTCGGGATGGAAGTTGGACACGCCGATGGAGCGCACCCGGCCTTCTTCCTGCAGACGCACGAAGGCCTTCCAGGTTTCGCGATAGGCATTCTTCTTGGGCAGTGCCCAGTGGATCAGGTAGAGGTCGAGCTGCTCCAGGCCCAGTTTGGCCATGCTCGCATCGAATGCGCGCAGGGTACTGTCGTAGCCCTGATCGGTGTTCCACAGCTTGGTGGTGATGAAGATCTCGTCGCGATCCAGTTCGCTTTCGGCCACGGCGCGGCCCACGCCGGCTTCGTTGCCGTAGATCATGGCGGTGTCGATGTGGCGGTACCCCGCTTTCAGGGCGGCGACACTGGAGTCATAGGCCTGGTCGTCGTCGAGCTGCCAGACGCCCAGACCCAGTTGTGGGATCTGGATACCGTCGTTGAGGGTGATCAATGGCGCATGTGGCATGGGGTAGCTCCTGGTAGCGGTGAGTCAATGGGATGTCGACCCGCCGCTACCGGGCATAGTTCATGTCAACGGATCAGACGAAGAGCATCGCCGGTTGCTCCAGCAAACGCTTCACCGCCTGGATGAACCGCGCCGCATCCATGCCGTCGACCACGCGGTGATCGAAGGAGCTGGAGAGGTTCATCATCTGCCGGATCGCGATCTGGCCATTGACCACCATGGGCCGCTCGACCACCCGGTTGACCCCGACAATGGCCACCTCGGGGCGGTTGATCACCGGTGTCGAGGCGATGCCGCCCAGCGCGCCCAGGCTGGTCAGGGTGATGGTCGAGCCGGACAGCTCGTTGCGCGCCGCCTTGCCGCTGCGCGCGGCGTGCGCCAGGCGGTTGATCTCGCCTGCGGTGAACCACAGGTCGGCAGCCTCGGCGTGCCGCAACACCGGCACCATCAAGCCATTGTCGCTCTGGGTGGCGATGCCCATGTGCACCGCACCGTAGCGCGTGATGACCTGCTGCTGATCGTCGTAGTGCGCGTTGATCTGAGGAAAATCACGCAACGCCACTACCAGGGCACGAATCAACAGGGGCAGCAGCGTCAGCTTGCCGCGGGTGTCGCCGAACTGGGCATTGAGGTCGGCGCGCAAAGACAGCAGGGCGGTGACGTCGATTTCTTCGACATAACTGAAGTGTGCCACCTGCCGGGTGGCTTCCTGCATGCGCTGGGCGATCTTGCGGCGCAGGCCGATGACGGCGATGCGCTCTTCGTCGGTGCGAGGTGCGCCGGTCGTCGCGGCCTGTGCCGTGCGGCTGCCGCTGAGGAAGGCGTCCAGGTCGGCGTGACGAATGCGCCCGGCCGGACCGGTGCCGCGCAGCAGGGCCAGGTCGATGCCTTCGTCGCGTGCCCGCTGACGCACGGCGGGCGAGGCGAGCGGTCGGGCACTGGCCTCGCAGATGGATTTGCCTGGCGCGGCGGTGGCCTTCACTTCGGCTCGGGCCGGCGCTGCGGTTGATGGTGTCGCAGGGGCGTCTGCCATTGCGACGGCTTCTTCGGGATCGGCCGCGGCCACGGGCGTATCGGCCTGGTGATGATTGCCGCTGCCGTGCACCTCGATGCGGATCAGCTCCGCCCCGACTGCCATCACCTCGCCCGGCACGCCACCCAGAGCGACCACGGTGCCCGCTACCGAGCTGGGAATCTCTACCGTTGCCTTGTCGGTCATGACGTCGGCCAACACCTGGTCTTCACTGACGGCATCGCCGACCTTGACGAACCACTCCACCAGCTCGACCTGCGCGATGCCTTCGCCGATGTCCGGCATACGAATCACATGCGTGCCCATTCAGACCTCCATCACACGTTGCAAGGCAGCGCCGACACGCGTCGGGCCAGGGAAATAGGCCCATTCCTGGGCATGCGGATAGGGTGTATCCCAACCGGTGACGCGCTCAATGGGCGCCTCCAGGTGATGGAAGCAGTGCTCCTGCACCAGGGCCACCAGTTCGGCACCGAAGCCGCAGGTGCGGGTCGCTTCGTGGACCACCACGCAGCGCCCGGTTTTCTTCACCGAAGCGACGATGGTGCCCAGGTCCAGCGGCCACAGGCTGCGCAGGTCGATCACCTCGGCGTCGATGCCGGTTTCCTCGGCGGCAGTCACTGCCACGTAGACCGTGGTGCCATAGGTCAGCACCGTGACATCGCTGCCCGGCCGGACGATGGCGGCGCTGTCCAGCGGCACGGTGTAGTAGCCCTCGGGCACGGCGCTGGCAGCGTGCTTGGACCACGGCGTCACCGGCCGGTCGTGATGACCGTCGAAGGGGCCGTTGTACAGGCGCTTGGGCTCCAGAAAGATCACCGGGTCGTCGTTCTCGATGGCCGCGATCAGCAGGCCCTTGGCGTCGTAGGGGTTGGACGGCATCACGGTGCGCAGGCCGCAGACCTGAGTGAAGATCGCCTCCGGGCTCTGGCTGTGGGTCTGTCCGCCGTAGATACCGCCGCCGCAGGGCATGCGCACGGTCATTGGCGCGCTGAACTGTCCGGCCGAGCGAAAGCGCAGACGCGCTGCCTCCGACGCCAGTTGATCGTAGGCCGGGTAGACGTAGTCGGCGAACTGGATTTCCGCCACCGGACGCAGACCGTAGGCGCCCATGCCGACGGCGATGCCGACGATGCCGCTTTCCGAAATCGGTGTGTCGAACACCCGTGAGCGGCCGTATTTGGCCTGCAGCCCTTCGGTGCAGCGGAAGACCCCACCGAAATAGCCGATGTCCTGACCGAACGCGACCACCTTGGGATCTCGTTCGAGCATGACGTCCATGGCCGATCGAATGGCCTGCACCATGCTCATGATGGCCGTACTGTTGTGCTGCTCGATGCGTGTTTCTGTAGGCATGTTCATGGTGTCAGACTCCCATCTGCTGACGTTGCCGACGCAGGTGCTCGGGCATGTCCTTGTAGACGTCTTCGAAAATCGTCGCGGCGCTGGCGACCCGGCCGCTGACCAGGGTGCCGAACTGCTCGGCCGCCTTCAGCGCGGCGCCCACCTGGGCTTCGATCTCGCCCTGCAGCGCGGCGTGCTGCTCCTCGCTCCACACACCGCTGACGATCAGGTGCTGCTTGAGCCGCGCGATCGGATCGCCCAGCGGGAAATGCTGGCCATCGTCGGCAGGACGGTATTTGGAAGGGTCGTCGGACGTCGAGTGCGGGCCGGCACGGTAGGTGACCCATTCGATCAGGGTCGGGCCATGGTTGCGTCGGGCGCGTTCGGCGGCCCAGCGCGAGGCGGCGAACACGGCGAGGAAATCGTTGCCGTCCACCCGCAGCGAGGCAATCCCGCAGCCCACGCCGCGGCCGGCGAAGGTGGTCGCTTCACCGCCGGCGATGCCCTGGAACGAGGAGATCGCCCACTGATTGTTGACCACGTTGAGAATCACCGGCGCGCGGTACACGTGGGCGAAGGTCAGTGCGGTATGAAAGTCGGCCTCGGCGGTGGAGCCGTCACCGATCCACGCCGAGGCGATGCGCGTGTCGCCCTGGATGGCCGAAGCCATGGCCCAGCCTACGGCCTGCACGAACTGGGTCGCCAGGTTGCCGGAGATACTGAAGAAACCTTCGTCCTTGTAGGAATACATGACCGGCAGCTGGCGGCCCTTGAGCGGGTCTTTCTCGTTGGAGAACAGCTGACAGATCATGTCGACCAGCGGCAGCTTGCGCGCCATCAGGATGCTCTGCTGGCGGTAGGTGGGAAAACACATGTCGTCGTTGCGCAGCGCCAGCGCATGAGCGCTTCCGATGGCTTCCTCGCCCAGGCTCTGTATATAGAAGGACATTTTCTTCTGGCGCTGGGCGGTGACCATCCGCGTGTCGTAGATACGGGTGGTCAGCATCGCCCGCAGGCCGTCGTGCAGCACCTGCTCGGGAATGTCTTCAGCCCATGGACCCCGGGCCTGGCCATGCTCGTCGAGGACCCGCACCAGGCTCGCGGCCAGGTCGGCCGTGGCCTGCGGCTCTATGTCGACGGAGGGTTTGCGCACGGTGCCCGCAGCGCTGAGTTGCAGGTAGGAGAAATCGGTCTTGCAGCCGGGGCGGCCGCTGGGTTCAGGCACATGCAGCCTGAGGGGAAGATAGTCGTTCACGTCGTCACTACCCTTGATCTTGTTGTTGTGGGTGCAGCGCTAGGGTTGAGTCTAGTCGGCCTTGGCAGGCCGCTCGGAACTTATGCTACGGCGCGGCGATGGCGAAATCATGTCCAAAACGCGGCTTGGCAGCGCACGTCTTGCATGAATCATGCGTCGCGGTCAGACATTCAAGAGAGTTCATGCGCAATCCCTGCAAGTGCGTTGCGCAGCCCGGAAACGCAAAAACCCGCCGAAGCGGGTTTTGTGATGAAGCGGGCAGGGTGTCAGCCCAGAACGGCTTCCGCGCCAGCGAACAGCGGCTGCGCGGCGGAGCGACCGGTCACCAGGGACAGGTCGTCGACCAGAATGCGCGGCCCCTTGCGCTGCTGCATGACGATGTCCAGCGCACGGCTAGGCTGCAGCTCGACGTCGTCGAAGGTGATCATCTGACCCGGCTCCACGGCGCGCTTCATGATGGCATGGCTCATCAGGCCGATCGGAACATGATCTTCGTGACGGTCGATGATCACGCTTTCACCGCGCAGTTGGAAACCGCCGATGCCACGGCTGATCAGCTCACCTGCCGGCATGGCATGCTTGGCGATGGCCGCGACGCCCACGGTGGGACTGGTCGAGTTGTTCAGCAGGATGCCGCCGCCGTTGAGTACCCGACGTAGGGTCTTGCCCACTTCCAGCGAGCACAGGTGGAACGGGCGCAGCAGTGCGTAGTAGGGACCGGCGCCCAGTTTCAGGTACTGCAGGGCCTGGCTCTGGATGCGGTCGTGGCGACCGACCAGGAACACACCGCCGGCGGCGTAGCCGCTGGGGATGACGTAGTCGACGATCGATTGACCCAGGCCGTCTGCCAGGGCGCCGAGCACGGCGGCGCTTTCATCGAGGTTGGTCGATGGCAGACCTTCCATGCCCTGGCGGGTGATGGTGGCGCCGAAACCGTTGGCGACCAGCGCCTGTTCGATCTGTACTTTGGTGCCGTCGGTGAAGGAGGTGGTCTGCTCGATGCTGATGCCCTGGCGCGAAGACCAGTAGGCCATGTCCGCGTGGGTCGGATTGTGGTTCAGATAACCCTTCATGTTGCCGTACACCAGCGGTTCGAAGCCCATCATGATGGCCTCTTCACGCAGCGCAGCCAAAGAGCCGGGCTGATCGCCTTCGGCTTCGGTGATGAAACCCTGGCCAGCCAGGTAGGAACCCGTCGTTACCTGCAGTTCGGCGTTCACCGTGATGACCCGCAGGCCGGCACTGAACGCACGCTCGATCACCACCGTCCCGTGGCACACATCGCCGCTGCACTCGATCACCAGGTCGCTGTGGTCGATCAAATCATCGAGCGAATTGGTGAGGACGCCGTCCAACGGAAAATTCGCCAACTCCCGTACCGGGCGACGGGTCAGGACCCGCGTCACCTGTACGTCCTTGTAATGCTTGGCCAGAAGCAGGACCAGGGCGCGTGCAATCATGCCGGTTCCGCTCACACCAATTCTGGTAACAGTCGTTTTGTCCATGGGGCGTACTCTCGAATAGTTGAACAGCAGGAAACGGCTAGGCACAACAGGCCGTCCGCGATCCCTGGTCGGGGACGGCGCCTGGGGTGTGCAGGTCCATCAGGGCACAGCAAAATCAGGTACAGGCAGCATCAGCGCAGCGGGAACGTCGAACTCATGCCCAGCTTCGAGTTCTCGCCGTCATGAATGGCCCGCTGCAGCAGTGCCAGGCGATCCTGAGCATTGCGACGACGGGCGAAATAAGTCAGTAGCGAATTGAAGATCTTGCGGTTCAGGCGGTACATCCAAGGCGATGCCAGCCACACGTGTTTATCGAACCAGGCCTGGTTGCGCGCCGAGTAGTAGGCGCGGAAATCCGAGTTGCCGAGCAGGAACGACTCATAGATGTTGCGAGTGTTGGCCTTGTTGTTCCAGGAGTCCTCCAACTCGTCGATGACCGCATCGGTAAGCAGGTACAGGTGTCCACCGTTGGCGGTGATGCGCCGGGTGTACTCGGTGTCGTCGACATACAGGACCAGCTCGCGGCGTGGCACGCCGATGCTTTCGTACAGGCTGCGGTGGCCGAGCATCCCGCCGTAGGGCGCGAAAGGCAGGCTGAGCATGGCCGCCGGTTTGCTGCCGCGCTTGCCCCAAGGGCGACGACGCCACAGCTTGTAGGGAATCTGCGCAACGTGGAAACCGAAGTAGCTCGACGGCCGCTGGGTGGCGAAACGCAGGGGCACGCCTTGGGCGATGTCTTCCTGCTGGCCGGGGCGAAAGCCCAGCACCGCGACCTGGGCGCTGCCGTGTACGCCTTCCAGGCGCTTGAGCTCGGCGTGCAGCAACTCGACGGCGGCCGGTGTCGGGGTATTGTCGTCGTCCATCATCCAGATGTATTCGGCGCCATTGGCCAGTGCAGCTTCTATACCCACCGCGTAGCCATTGGCCGAGCCGCTGTTTTCCGCCAGCTGGATCACCCGTACCCGGCCGGGCCAGCGTTCGGCCAGCTCGTCCACGGGGGCGGTCGCGGCATTGCTGACGATCAGCACTTCGTCGATTTGAGCGAAGCTCAAGGCGTCGGCAACCAATTGTTCGAGGTAACCCAGGCGATCGCCATAGGTCACCGTGACGATGGTCGTGCCCTCTCTTGGGCAGGGCTGCTCTCCGGAAAACACTTCGAGGTAAGAGTAGCCATCGATGAGGATCGTCGAGTGTTGTTGATGTGTATCGACCATGTGGATGCCTTCGCTTGAAAAGAGGAGGGGGTTTGCACCGCCTAGGGATTAACGCTGTTTTCCGCGTGTTGCAGCGGAACGCATTGAAACGAATTCCAAGCGAGGCAATAACACTGCATGTTCTGTACTTGCACTCAACGACACGTTTGACACTGTTCTCGATACACCGCACCCACGCGATACCGGACTTAACTTCTCGTTATCGAAAGTTAAAGCTACCGCCGGTCCTTGCCTAAGCAGTGGGTCAACTCATTCATGTGCCTAAACGGCGCTTTCGCCAGAACGGCTAAACGCTCTTCTTGCCTTCGAAAAGTCTCTGGAGCGAGGTTTCACGGGCGTTGAAGCGAATTTAAGGTGGCGTTGCCATGTAAGTCAATGCGCGGTGTCGCGATTTTTGACAAAAATTTTACATTTGGCCTTGGATTTTCATAAGTCATTGATTTATAGGGCAGTCAATGTTTTGTCGTGGCTATCTGTCAATAATCCGCGCGCCAAATCGGCCGCGTCAAAAAACTAATTGGCGGTATTTAAATAGTTTTCCGGCGGTGCTGTAAGTAAATAACCAGGTACTTTCACGAGGACTTGCACGGTGCCAAAGTTTGAGAGATGCTTATTTCCGTTCGTCAGAGGCAGTGAACTTTCTTCGCGCCTTGCACATGACTGCGTTTGTACGTGATCCACTTCTTGGCGTGGCCATTGGCACTCCAAGAGCGTGGGACGCCTGGCTGTGTGCGCCGTGAGCGAGCACCGAACTTCAAAAGACTTATCAATCGTCGCGCCATGCCGCGGGGTCATACCGATGTTGTTCAACTCGATGGTATTCATTGCCGGTTTTCTACCCGTGGTCCTGCTGGGGTTCGTCATGCTGGCCGGGACCGGGCGCAGGCGCCTGGCGGCGGTATGGCTGACCCTCGCCTCGCTGGTCTTCTACGGCTGGTGGAACCCCGCCAACGTACCTCTGTTGCTGGGCAGTATCGGGTTCAACTACGTGCTGGCCGGTCAACTGTTGCGCACCCGTTCCAAGATATTGCTGATTCTGGGGGTGGCCGCCAACCTGTCGCTGTTGCTGTACTTCAAATACACCGGTTTTCTGTTCGGCAGCCTCAACGAAGCGTTCGGCTTGGGCTGGACCTTGCAGAACATCACCCTGCCGCTGGCGATCTCGTTTTTCACCTTTCAGCAGATTGCCTACCTGGTGGACACCCATGACGGCGAGGTGGTCGAGCACGACTTCGTCAACTACTGCCTGTTCATCACCTTTTTCCCGCACCTCATCGCTGGGCCCATCACCCACCACAGGGAAATGCTCGAGCAATTCCGCGACGGCGACAACTTCCGGCCGCGACTGGTCAATCTGTCCATCGGCGCAACTGTTTTCTTCATGGGCTTGTTCAAGAAAGTGATCATGGCCGACCCCATGGGCGAGAAGGCTGCCCCGGTATTTGCCATGGCCGCCGACGGTACGTTGCCTGCTCTGCATGATGCCTGGATCGGGGCGCTGAGCTACACCCTGCAGATCTACTTCGATTTTTCCGGCTATACCGACATGGCCATCGGGCTGGGGCTGCTTTTCGGCATCAGCCTGCCAGCCAACTTCAACAGCCCGTTCAAGGCGCGCAACGTGATCGACTATTGGTCGCGCTGGCACATGACGCTGACCCGCTTCCTCACCAGCTACATCTACAACCCGATCGTGCTGCGCATCACCCGTCGGCGCATGGCCGCCGGTTTGCCGATGCCCAAGCGCGGCAAGATGAGCCTGGGTACGTTCTGCATGGTGGTGGCTTATCCGACCGTGCTGACCATGTTCATTTCCGGTGTGTGGCACGGCGCGGGTTGGCAGTTCGTGGCCTTCGGCCTAGTGCACGGTTTCTACCTCGTGGTGGCCCATGGCTGGCGTGCCTGGAAAGCGCGTCGTGGCTGGGCGGTGGACAGCGATCGCTGGATCCATCGGGTACCGGCGGTGCTGTTGACGTTCGTCTGCGTGGTGGTGGCGATGGTGTTCTTCCGCGCGCCCAGCCTGACCGGCGCTTTGGCGGTGCTGGGCGGCATGCTGGGTATGAGCGAACTGCCCACCCAGTTGGCACCCCAGCACCTGCGCAGCTCGATCATGATCGCGGCCCTGCTGGCGTTCGTCTGGTCGCTGCCCAACCTCCAGCAGTGGATGGGGCATTTCCGCACGGCGCTCAATGCCAAGCCGGATCTGCACTGGCTGCAGCGCCGAGTGCCTGCCAGCGCCTGGCAGCCCAGCGCGGCGGTCGGCCTGAGCATCGGCGTGCTTGCCTTTTTCGCGCTGGCCACCGCGTTTTCGGTGGCGCCCAGCGAGTTTCTCTACTTTCAGTTCTGACAGATCAAGGTGCCGACGATGGAACAGTTAGCCTGGCTTGCACAACACCCCGACCTGGGCGCGGCGATCACTTCCGCCAAATCATTGAGCGATCCTGTAGCGCGCCTGCGCGAAGCCGCCCGGCTGGCCGGCTATCGTCGCGATTTCACCCTGACCCTGCGCCTGGATCGCCTAGCCAGGGAGGGCATCGATCTGCTCGCTGGTGACGGGCAGTCGGCAGTGCCCGGTTTCACCGCGTTGCGCATGGCCGTGCTGGCCTCGCACACCGTTGACCACTTGCTGCCGGGCATCCGCGTCGCCGCGCTGCAACGTCAGGTCGGTATGTCGCTGTACCTGGCGCCTTATGGTCAGTATCGCCAGGGGTTGCTCGGCGACGATCCGGCGTTGAAGGCTTTCGCTCCGCAAATCATCCTGCTGGCCCTGGATGCCCTCGACTCGCCTCCCGATTGCCCTCTGCATGCCAGTGCGCAAGAAGCTGAAAGCGCCGTGCAGGCGCGCGTCGCCGAATTGCGCGGGCTCTGGCGCAAGGCGCGCGAGCGCTACGCCGCTCAGGTCATCCAGCAGACAGGGGTGCCTGCCGGCCCCGCGCTCTTCGGACACTTCGACGCGCAGGTGCCGGGCTCGCCGAGGGCCTTGCTTGAGCGCCTGAACAGCGAGATTCGCCGTGCGGCCGCCGAGGACGGCGTATTGCTCATGGACCTGGCCTGGAGCGCCGCCTGCGGCCAGTACGGTGAAGGCCTGGCCAACCCGGTGCGCTGGCATCAGGCCAAGCAGTTGGTCAGTCCGGTCTGGGCACCGCTGTATGGCGACCAGTTGGCGCGCATCGCCGCCGCCGTGGTCGGTCGGTCGCGCAAGTGCCTGGTGCTGGACCTGGACAACACCCTGTGGGGCGGCGTGGTCGGCGACGATGGCGTGGACGGTCTGTACCTGGGGCAGGGCAGCGCCACCGGCGAAGCCTTTCTGGCCTTCCAGCACTACGCGGTGCAACTGGCACGTCGCGGCGTGATTCTGGCGGTGTGCAGCAAGAACGACCAGCAGGTTGCCGAAGCGGCCTTCGATCACCCGGAAATGGCCCTCAAGCGCAGCGATATCGCGGTGTTCGTAGCCAACTGGGAAGACAAGGCGAGCAACCTGCGGCGGATTGCCGAGCAGTTGAACATTGGCCTGGACAGCCTGGTGTTCGTTGACGACAACCCGGCCGAACGTGACATCGTGCGCCGCGAGTTGCCTCAGGTGGCCGTTCCGGAACTGCCCGATGACGTGGCCGACTACCCGGCGCGGGTCGCGGCTGCGGGTTACTTCGAGGCTATCGCCTTCACCGCCGACGATGGTGCGCGCGTGCAGACCTACCGGGCCAACAGCGAGCGTCAGGCGGCCATGGCCGCGGCCACCGACATGGCCGGCTACCTCAAGGGCCTGCAGATGGTCATGCAGGCGCGGCCCATAGGCACTGCCGAGCGGGCCCGAGCCACGCAACTGATCAACAAGACCAATCAGTTCAATCTGACCACCCGGCGCTACAGCGAGGCAGAGGTGCAGCAATTGGCGGACAGCCCCGGCGCACTGGCGTTGAGCCTGCGCTTGACCGACAAGTTTGGTGACAACGGCCTGATCAGTGTGGTGCTGGCACGTGCCGATGCGGCCTGCGCCAGCGACGAATTGTTCATCGACACTTGGCTGATGAGCTGTCGCGTGCTGGGGCGCCAGACTGAACAGGCGGCCTTGCAAGTGCTTGCCCAATACGCCACGACCGCTGGCTACAGCGCCTTGATCGGCGAGTATCGCCCGAGCGAGCGCAATGCGATGGTCGCCGAGCATTACCCGCAACTGGGTTTCGTTCACCAGCCGAACCCTGATCCGGCCTCGACTGCCACGTTCTGGCGTTACCCGCTGGCGACCCCACCTCACTTCAACCACCACATCGAGATACGTCATGACTGAAACCACTACCGTATTGCAGGAACTGACCGAGCTGTTCCGTGACCTGTTCGACGACGAAAACCTGGAGCTGAACGACGACAGCACGGCCGATCAGGTCGAGGGTTGGGACAGCCAGATGCACGTGATGCTGATCGTCGCCGCCGAGCAACGCTTCGGCA
>NZ_DJUS01000186.1:3211-35807 GCF_002438365.1 Pseudomonas sp. UBA6276 | reverse complement strand
TGAAGATCGACAAGTCGTTCATTCTCGAGTTGACCGGCAGTCCGCGCAGTCGGGCCATCGTCCGTGCCATCGTGCGCATGGCCGAGTCGCTGGGTTTGACCGTGGTGGCCGAAGGGGTAGAGGACCTGGCCACCTTGCAACTGCTGCGCGAGATGGGTGCATCCCAGGCACAGGGTTATTACTTCGCCAAACCCGCTGCCATACAGGACCTCGATCTGACAGGATGGAAGGCTGTCGTGACGGCAGCGCCACGGCCCGGCGCACTGCATGACGTATGATCGAAGAAATCGTTTTCGAGAAGTCAGACATGATCAACGTTGTATCCCGATTCGCCGACGTAGTGATCATCGGAGGCGGCTTGAGCGGCACCCTGCTGGCCGTGCAGTTGCTCAGGCAGCCGCGCGGGCAGCGCATTGTCATCATCGAACCACGTCCCGAGTTGGGACGTGGCGAGGCCTACAGCGCTACCGAGCTGGGTCACACCTTGAACGGCAACGCTGCGCGCATGAGTGTCGACCCGGACAACGCCGACGACCTGACCCAGTGGCTCACCCAGTTCATCGACAACGGCGGTTGGCCCGAATCGGCCGAGCAGGCGCTGCCGGTCGCCGAATTGTTTCCTCCGCGCGGCATCTTCGGCCTCTATGCCCAGCAACGCCTGGCCGAGGCTCGCGCCTTGGGCCTTCGCTTCGGCTCCACGGCGGAGCACGTGCGGGCGGAGGTGGTCGACGTCCAGACCCAAAATGGGCAGGTCCGGGTGACGCTGGATGACGCGCAAGTATGGTGCGCACCCCGCGCCGTGCTCGCCACCGGCATGTTTCCCGCTGCACGCACCGCCGTTAAGGCGCCCGGCGGACTGAACGCCGCCGCGGTCGACCCGTGGGACGTGCAAACCATGCGAACGCTGGATCCGCAGGCTCGGGTGCTGATCATCGGTTCGGGGCTGACCATGGTCGATGCGGTGGTCTCCCTCGACCGCGCCGGTCACCGCGGACCGATCACGGTGATCTCGCGGCACGGCTTGTGGCCTCATGTGCGTCGTCAGCCGCCGGCCTGGCCAGACTTTCTGGCGGCAGCCAGCGACCTGAGCAGCCCGCGCCAGCTCATGGCCGAGGTGCGCAATCAATGCCGCCAGGCGTTGCAGCAGGGAGTCGACTGGCAAGCGCCGCTGGACACCGTGAGGGTGCACATCGCACGGCTCTGGAGCCAGGCCAGCGAGCGGCAGAAACGGCAGTTCGTGCGCCATGTACGGCCATGGTGGGAAAGCCACCACCATCGCTCGCCACCACCGAGCGATGCGCTGCTGCAGAAGGCCATCGCCGAAGGGCGACTTACCCTGCACGCGGCCTGCTACCTGAGCGCCGAAGGCACAACCTTGACCATCCGCCGCAGGGGTGAATCGGTGCCTGTGCAGCTGCACGGTGACGTACTGATCAATTCCAGTGGTATCGAATACGACTGGCGTCGCGTCGATAAACCGTTGCCGCGCCAGCTATTGGCGCGCGGTCTGGTCAAGCCCGGGCCGCTCGCGCTGGGTCTGCTGGCTGACGATGAAGGGGCCTTGCTGGACAGCGCCGGGATTGCCAGCCGGCGCCTGTTCGCCATGGGGCCGCCGCTGCGTGGGATGTGGTGGGAGAGCACTGCGGTGACGGATGTGGCGGCTCAAGCCAAACGGCTGGCTACCACCTTGCTGGAGCCCGACTGAAGCAGGGGCGGTGAACGCCGCTGCTTCGCGGGTCGATCAGTCGTTGGGTTCGGTCGTGTTGACGTAGGGCGGGACCTTGGCCAGCGGCAACTGTCGGGCCTGATCGGCTTGTATCCCCTTGCGTGATGGCAGCGGTTCCAGCTTCTGCACCTCGCCGGTCTGCAGCGAGCGCTCGATGGCTGCCAACACCCGCACATCACGCCAGCCTTCGTCGCCGTCCGCTTCAGGCTGGCGATCCTCCAGGATGCACTGGGAGAAATACTCGGTTTCGCCACCGAACTGGTCGACGACCGGGAAGGTATGCTCCTGCTTTTCGCCGTCGATGATCGAGCGATAGGCGATGGCCACGCCCTCGCCGAAACCGAAGCACGGCGAGGCCTCGAATTCACCTTGAGTGCCGATCAGTTGGAAGCGCTCGGTCGCCGGCAGGCTGAAGCTGACGGTGAAGGTCGCTTGCCGCTGTTCGGCAAAGCTTAGCGTGACGCTGACGGTGTCGGGCGTATTGATGGGGCGCCCGGGTGTTTGTGCGCCCACGGCGTGCACTTCCAGCGGCTCGCCGCCGAACAGGTTGCGCACGGCATTGAGCGGGTAGGGCCCCATGTCGGCAGCCGGGCCGGCCCAGAAACCACTTTTCATTCGATGATTTTCCGCCTTGGTTTGCTGGGTGAAGGTGGCGGTGAACAACCGGGGCTCGCCAATATCACCGTTGCGCACCCGCTGTACCATCTCCACGGTGCCGGGCTCGCAGTGCAGGCGGTAGGCGATCATCAGCTTGGCGTTGCCCCGTTCGGCGGCGGCGTTGATCGCCAGGCAATCTTCCTCGCTGGCTGCCATGGGCTTCTCCAGCAAGACATGGATGCCGGCTTCCAGCGCCGGAACAGCGAATTCGCGATGGCGGAAATTGGGCGTGGCCAGGTAGATCGCATCGATTTCGCCGGACGCCAGTAGTTCGGGAAACTGCTCGTAGCTGTAGCTCTTGAGGTCATACAGCGCGGCCAGTTCGTCGGCCTTGATCGGGTCGCCGGTCACCAGCGCGGTCATCACCGAATTGCGGGTCTGGTCCACACCGGGCATGAATGCACCTTGCGAAATCCAGCCGCCGGCAACCACCGCATAACGAATCTTACCCTGAGCATCAGGCATGGGTTGGGCCTCCTTGTATCACCCGCGAAATGCGTAGTGTCTAGGAAGTCGGCAAGCACGAAGGGCAGGAGTTCCCGAAGATTGGGAGGAGGGGATGAATCGAGGTGGTGCGAGGTGCGGGAATCGAACCCGCACAACCAAAGGTCGTCAGATTTTAAGTCTGATGCGTCTACCAATTTCGCCAACCTCGCATGCTCGCGCATCATACTGATAAGGCTGGGAAATGTCATGCCCTAATGCCGCGCAACGATTGTCTGCGGTGAGCTCCCACATGCTAATAATCATTTCGCCATTATTGCGAGCGAACCTCCCGGTCCTCGCCTTTGTTTGCTAAAGTGGTCGCCGATTGAAAAAAGTTTTCATATGCCACGGTTGGCGACCATGCAATGGCTTGCAGCGCGCTGATTGGCCGCCAGGAGATACACTGTGACATCCAGCCAGACTTCGGTGTTGCTCGCCGCTGCCCTCGAGCAGTGCGCGCGCGAACCCATACGCACACCCGGCAGCATTCAGCCGCAGGGCTTCATGATGGTGCTCGATGCCGCTGCCGAGCGCGTGCTGCAGGTCAGCGATAACGTGCGTCATTGGCTGCAACTCGAGCCTGCGCACGTGCTCGAATCCACTGTTGCAGAGCTCTTCGAGCACGGCAGTAACCTCTCGGCGCGCCTGGCCGCCTGGCCCGGAGAGGAGCGGCAGCCGTTCCATTTCGCCGACGTGCGTTTCGTCCGGGGCGGCCACCCGCGCACCATGGCGATGATGGTGCACCGTGCCGACGGCGTGATCATCGCCGAGTTCGAGCCCGCCGCCGATGAGGCCCATGCCTACGGTGCCCTGTATCCGCTGGTGCGGACCTTCATCAGCCAGTTGCACAATGCGGCAGACATCATCGAGCTGTGTCAGCGCTCGGTGGTCGAGGTCAAGCGCGTGACCGGCTTCGGCCGCGTCAAGGCCTACAGCTTCGATGCGGCCGGCAACGGCACGGTGCTGGCCGAAGTACGCGATGACCACTATCCCAGCTACCTGGGTCTGTGCTTCCCGGCCTCCGACATTCCCGCCCAGGCTCGGGAGTTGTATTGCAGCAACCGCATCCGGGTGATCGAAGATGCGAACTACCAGGCTTCGCCACTGGTGCCGGCCCACAACCCCGTCACCGGCGCGCCGCTGGATCTGAGCCTCGCGGCCTTGCGCAGTGTGTCGCCGGTACACCTGCAATACATGCGCAACATGCAGACCATGGCTTCGATGTCGATCTCGATCGTGGTCGACGGTCAACTCTGGGGTCTGATCTCCTGCCACCACGACCAGCCCCATGCGGTGGGCTTCCAGACCCGTACGGCCTGTGAGCTCTTGGGCAGCGTACTGTCGCTGCAGATCGAGACCAAGACCGCCCACGCGCAGAACGAGCGCATGCTCGAACTGCGCCGACACATCGTCCAACTGCTCTCGGCCATGGCCGACAGCGATAGCGTGCGTGCCGGCCTGATGGCTTTGCCGGAAACCTTTCTGGGCTTTACCCGCGCCAGTGGCGCGGCGATCATCGCCGAGGCGCGCTGCGAGTTGCTAGGCGATACGCCGCCCCAGGCGATGGTCGATGCTTTGGCGCTGTGGTTGGCTGAGCGCGGCGGACAGGAAATCTTCCACAGCGACAACGTTGGCCGCGACGTCCCCGATCTGCCGGAGCTGGCTCGGTACTGCGGCGGTGTCCTGGCCGTAGCCATTTCCGAAATCCATTCGCACTACCTGATCTGGTTCAAACCCGAGCAGGCCCGTACCGTCACTTGGGCGGGCCGTGCGGAAAAGAGTCTGGACAGTTCCGGGGTACTCAACCCGCGTGCCAGTTTCGAGAGCTGGCGCCAGGAAGTCAGTGGCTTCTCCAGCCCTTGGGATGCGCTTGAAATCGAAGGCGTACATGAGCTGCGCACTGCCGTGCTGGGCATTGTGCTGCGCAAGGCCGAGGAACTGGCGCAACTGGCGGGGGAACTGAAGAAGTCCAACAAGGAACTCGAAGCATTCTCCTACAGCGTTTCCCACGACCTGCGTGCACCGCTGCGGCACATCGCCGGCTATGCCGAACTGCTCACCGACTTCGAAGGGCCCAAGCTGTCCGAACGGGGCTTGCGCTTCCTGGAACACATCGGCGAATCGGCACGGTTCGCTGGGACCCTGGTCGACAACTTGCTGAGCTTTTCCCAGATGGGGCGTTCGGCCTTGCGCTTCACCGACGTCGACCTGAATGCGCTGGTCGAATCGATCCGCCTGGAGATGCGACCCGACTACGAAGGTCGCGATCTGCAATGGCACGTCGGACCCTTGCCGCGTCTGGTGGCCGATGCCGCTTTCGTGCACCTGGCGCTGCGCAATCTGCTGTCCAACGCCATCAAGTACAGCCGCACCCGCGAACACGCCGTGATCGAAGTGGGTGCCTACCAGCAGGACGCCGAGACGGTCATTTTCGTACGCGACAACGGCGTCGGTTTCGACATGGCCTACAGCGGCAAGCTGTTCGGCGTGTTCCAGCGCCTGCACCGCATGGAAGAGTTCGAAGGCACCGGCATCGGCCTGGCGAGCGTGCGCCGCATCATCGAACGACACGACGGCCGAGTCTGGGCCGAAGGTGCCCTGGACCAGGGAGCTACTTTCTACATGGCGTTGCCCAGACGCGCACATTCCGCCAGCACGAATCAACCGAGGTAAGCGATGCTCAAACCCATTCTTCTGGTCGAGGACAATCCCAAAGACCTGGAGCTGACCCTGGTGGCGCTGGAGCGCAGCCAGCTGGCCAATGAAGTGATCGTCATGCGCGACGGCGCCGAAGCGCTGGATTATCTGCTGCGTCGCGGCACCCATTCGACCCGTGACGAGGGCAATCCGGCGGTCTTGCTGTTGGATTTGAAGCTGCCGAAGATCGATGGTCTGGAGGTGCTCAAGGTCATCCGCGAGACCAACGAGTTGCGCAGTATTCCTACGGTCATGTTGACCTCGTCCAAGGAAGAGCCGGATTTGGAGCGCGCTTATTCACTGGGAGTGAACGCCTACGTGGTGAAGCCGGTCGAATTCAAGGAGTTCGTCTCGGCCATATCCGATCTGGGCATCTTCTGGGCGGTCCTGAACGAGCCTCCACCGGGTTCGTCGCGAATCATTCGCCGTCCCGGCTCCTGATCCCGGATCACGCTGCCAGCGGTCCGGATCGCAACCGCACGCAGCGTGCCCAATGGCGCACGGATGGCGCACAGAGCGCCATACTCCAGTCACGTTTTCGGAATTCTATGTCGCCCAAGCCCTTACAATTGCTGTTTGTGGAAGACAGCACTCACGACGCCGAGCTGGCGCTGCTGAACCTGGAGCGCGCCGGTCTGTCCGTCGAGCCTACCTTGGTGTTCAATCATCAGGCTGTAGAGCAGGCGCTGGCCAATTACACGTTCGACCTGATCCTGTGCGATTACATGTTGCCGGGCTCTTCGGGGCCACAGGTATTGCAGGCAGCGCAACGGCTGGCGCCGATGACACCCTTCATCTTCTTGTCCGGTGTCTATGGCGAAGAGCACGCAGTCGAGATGATGCGCCAAGGCGCCATCGACTACGTGCTCAAGCAGAACCTGAGTCTGTTGCCTCGGGCTATCCAGCGGGCGATGGACGAAGTCCACGAGCGTCGTCGTCGACGTAGTGCGGAGCGCTCGCTGCAGCACGCTGAAGTCCGCGCACACATTGCCACCAACGCCGCGCGCATGGGCATTTGGGATTATGCGCCGCTCACCGACACGCTGCTGTGGGACGAGCGCTGCCGGGAGCTGTACGAACTGCGTCCCGATACCGAAGTGAACATCCAGCTGTTCCTCGACCACTGCCACCCCGATGATCTGCCAGTGGTACAGGAGCGCATGGCGGCAGCGCTGACCGTGGATGACCAGCATCGGTTTCACATCGAATACCGCGTACTGCTGGACAGCGGCACCCTGCGCTGGATCGCCAGCCATGGCCAGGCCTTCTTCGAAGACGGCGTCTGCGTACGCTTCACCGGCGTCATCCAGGACGTTACCGAGCAGAAGCAGGCGACCCACGCCCTGCAACAGCTCAACGAGATGCTCGGTGAGCGCGTGGTCAAGCGCACTCGCGAACGCGACCGCACCTGGGAGCTGTCCCGCGAGTTGCTGGGCGTGATGCGTTTCGACATGTCACCCGTTTCGCTCAACCCCGCCTGGGAATCGACCCTGGGCTGGACCCGCGAACAGCTGGGCAACATGCAGCTGTGGGAAATCATTCATCCCGACGATCTCGCCGCCACACGTCGCGAAACCGAGAACATCGCCAATGGCAATGTCTCGACACGTTTCGTCAATCGCATGCGCCATGCCGACGGCGATTACCGCTGGTTGTCCTGGACCATCGTTCCCGATGAGGGCCTCATGTACGCGGCCGTTCGCGACATCACCGGTGAACGGGAGGTACTGGATGAGTTGGCCGGGGCTAACCATCAATTGCGCGAGCAGATCGATGAACGTCAGCGCATCGAGGCCACTTTGCATCAGTTGCAGCGCCTGGAAGCGGTCGGCCAGTTGACGGCGGGCGTAGCGCACGATTTCAACAACCTGTTGACGGTCATCTTGGCCAGCACCACCTTCATTGCTCGGGATTTCGAAAAGGGCAAGACCGAACGCATCCAGGGCCGTTTGCAGAACATCAAGGAAGCCGGTGAGCGTGGCGCCAAGCTGACCGGCCAGCTATTGGCGTTCTCCCGTCGTCAGCGTCTGGAGCCGGTTGCGGTGAACCTAAATGGTACCGTGGAAGGCATGATCGAGCTGTTGCAGCGCACCTTGGGTGGCAGTATCTGGATCGAGACCGACACCGCGCCCGACCTCTGGAATGCTTTGGTCGACCCGACCCAGACCGAGATGATCATTCTCAACCTGGCGATCAACTCGCGCGATGCCATGCCCGGCGGCGGTACCCTGCGCCTGTCCACGGCCAATGAAACCGTCAGCATGCCCGCCCAGCGTCCGGAAGATCCGGAACCTGGCAACTATGTCGTGCTGTCGATCCAGGACTCGGGGACAGGCATGAGCCAGCAGGTACTGGCCAAGGCGTTCGAGCCGTTCTTCACTACCAAGGAAGTGGGCAAGGGCTCAGGCCTGGGCCTGGCCCAGGTGTTCGGGTTTGCCAAGCAGTCGGGCGGGGGCGTGGCGATCATGACGTCGCCGGGCTATGGCACCACGGTCAAGGTGTACCTGCCAGGGGTTCCCGACCAGCTATTGACCCGCGAAGACGAGGCGGTCGACGTTGCCGCTGCTCAGCAGGGCGGCGAACGCCAGACCATCCTTCTGGTAGACGACGACCATGACGTGCGCGAAGTGACCGCCACCATGTTGCAAGGCCTAGGTTACAGCGTAGTCGAAGCTGATAGTGCCGAGCAGGCATTGAACAAGCTCGACCCCACTGTTGATCTGGTGCTGACCGACTTCGCGATGCCTGGAACCAACGGCGGCGAACTGGCACACATGATCCGTCGACGCCATCCGCGGTTGCCGATCGTTTTCATTACCGGCTACGCCGAATTGGAGGGGCTGGATTCCGAGCACTATCCATTGGTGCAGAAACCATTCCGCGAGCAGGATCTGGCCAGCAAGCTGCGTGCTGCGTTCGGGGCCTAGCGGCCTGCGGTCTTGGGCTCGGTTTTCGGGATCATGGGCACGCCGGCCTGGATCCGCTCATGGATTTCCTGGCGATGCACGGCAACATGGCGAGGTGCATCGATGCCCAGACGGACCTGTCCGCCCTTGATGTCGATGATGGTGATAAAGATATCTTCGTCGATCACGATGCTTTCGTCGGTGTTGCGCGTCAAGATCAGCATGATGGGCTCCCTGCGCTTGAAGACGGGTGTTCAAGGGCTGTCTGACTAGTGACGCGTGAGCCGTAGGAATAATTCCTTTTTATAATCTGTCTCAGTTGCCAGGGTGTCTTTAGTCAGGGTTTTCTGAACCTCGTGGCGTCCAACCGGTCACTTACTTACATAAGGCACCGCCTTTATTACTCACATGAGGTAGGCATATGACAGACGTAGAGTTGCAAACCACTCCGCAGTTCGAGGAATGGGACAAATCGTCGCAGAACTATCTGGACGAACAAGTTCGCCATGAAGAAACGCTCAAGAACGGCTGCCATATCGTGGTACGCGCACGCAAGATCGCCGAGGACAAGGTGTCCGTGTTCTTTGGAACCTATGGCCCAGACGGCCGGGTGATCAAGGAGCAAACCGAAATACGCGATGGATTGACGTGCGCGAAAGACGCGCTGGATTTTGCTACCGACAAAGCGAAACGCCACGCTGGCGGTGGGGCAGGGGCTCCGGACGATAATCATCACCAGGCGACACCTATCTGACACTCACTTCGCGCCGCGCTGCATCCTGGCTCGAGCCAGGTGCATGGCGGCGCATCAGGGACTGCGGCAGTAGCCGATCAGGCTTTGCCATCTCCCTTTTCCGGAGCAGGACTACCTGCCTGGATACGCTTGAAAATCTCTTCTCGGTGTACCTGTACATCCTTCGGTGCATCGATGCCGATTCGCACCTGCATCCCTTTCACGCCCAGGATAGTAATCTTGATGTCGTCATGAATGACGATGCTTTCGCCTACCTTGCGGGTGAGTATCAGCATGAACGGCTCCTTGATTCCTTTGCTTAGAATTTATCCGGTGTATGAAGTGTGTCCATTGCTACCTGAATAGGAGCGCAGCACGACAAATTTAATTCCCTCGAAGCGCCGGGTTTATGAACATTCGGCAGCCACGGCGCAACGAGTGGTAACAGGTGCCAGTATGGCGTGCTTCTTGGCAGGCGCCTAGCAGATTGGCATCACGTTTGGTTTATGGGTGTGATAGTGGCACTCTTGCCACCATCATCGTTTGAAATCTTCAAGGTTGCCATTGAGTACGCTGGCCACTCAACTTTCTGTCGAGAAAACTGGCTGCGCTGATCAATGCCAGATGGCTCAATCCCTGAGGCGTATTGCCCAGATGATGACCATGCCGATCGAACTCTTCGGCGAATAAGCCCAGCGGGTTGGCATAGCGCAGCAATTGCTGAAACTCCAGATGCGCTTTTTCCACCTGTCCGGCCCTGGCCAGACATTCCACGTACCAGAATGAACAGGCAGTGAACGCACCTTCATCGCCCGGCAGGCCGTCGTCCTGACGGTAGCGATAGACCATGCCGTCACGCACCAGCGTGCGCTCGATCGCCGCCAGCGTGCTGAGCCATTGCGGGTCGCTGGCACCCACGAAGCGCACCAACGGCATCAATAGCATCGAGCCGTCGAGTTCGACACCGCCCAGCTTCTGTACGAAGTGTCCGGCGTCGGCGTTCCAGAAATGGGTCCAGATATCGTCGTGAATCGCCTGCCGTTCCTTGTCCCAACGCTCGAACGGTGCTGGCAGGGAGCGTTTTTCGGCCAAGCGTAACGCCCGATCGATGGCCACCCAGCACATTAGCCGGGAATGCAGGTAATGCTCGGGTGGGTTGCGCATCTCCCAGATACCGACATCCTTCTGCTGCCAGCTGCTGCAGACTTTGTCGACGATGTGGGTGACGTGTTTCCACCCCTCATGGGAAATGGCTTCGCCGTATTTGTTGGCCAGGTACACCGCATCCAGCAATTCACCGTAGATATCGAGCTGGACCTGATCATGGGCACCGTTGCCCACCAGCACGGGACGGGCACCACCGTGCCCGCTCAGGTGATCGAGTTCCGATTCGGGCAGCTCCTCGCGGCCATCCAGGCCGTACACCACACCCAGCCGGGCGGGTTCGTCAGTGCATTCGCCGACCCTATCGCGCACCCAGCGCATGTAGTCGTTGGCCTCCGTGGTGAACCCCAGGCGCATGAACGCGTATACGGTGAACGACGCGTCCCGGATCCAGGTATAGCGGTAATCCCAGTTGCGTACGCCACCCGGCGCCTCCGGCAGACCAAACGTGGCCGCCGCAATGATTCCGCCGTGCCGGCGTGACGTCAGCAGCTTGAGCGCCAAGGCAGAGCGATCGACCACTTCCCGCCAACGGCCCTTGTAGTTCGAATGGCCGATCCAGTTGCGCCAGAACGCCAGGGTTTCTTCCAGACAGGTCTGCCCCGTGCCGGTGCTCACCATGGGGTCTTCTTCGCCACCCAGGATGAATTCGGCGCATTCGCCTTCCTTGAGTTCGAACACGGCAATGGCGCTGTGCTCGTCGATGCTCAGGGCCTGGGTCGCCGACAGACGCAAAGTGGGCTGACCTTCGGCGCGGAAGCAAACGTCCTCGCCGCTGGTGTAGGCCTGGGTATCGGCGCGGCTGTAGTCGTGCCGAACCCGACAACGCAAGCGAATGGTGGCCGTGCCATTGCGCGCCTCGACCCGGCGGATCAGCCGGGGCAGGGCGTCGGCAACGGCGGCGACCGGCATCAGGTCGGTGATCTCGATCACCGCGTCGTGGTCGATCCAGCGCGTCTGCAGAACATTGCTGTCGGGCAGGTAGATCTGTTGCCGGCGTGCACCGGGCAGGTCTGGGGCCAGTTCGAACACCCCGGCACGATCGCAATCGAGCAGGGCGGTGAATATCGAGGGGCTGTCGAATTCGGGCCAGCAGCAGAAGTCGATGCTGCCATTGTCGGCGACCAGTGCGGCGCTGCGCATGTCGCCGATGATGCCGTGGGCCTCGATGGGGCTTTGCGTAGTGCTGCAGACGTCTTTAGCCATTGTTTCGGAACCCCGGATACAGGCTCATGCCGCCGTCGATGAACAACGTGGTGCCATGTATGTAGTCACTCAGATCGGACGCCAGCCAGACCACTGCGTTGGCAACGTCGTCCACTTCGCCGACGCGACCGTAGGGAATCAACTCCAGCAGTTTCTTTTCGGCATCGCCCTGGGTGTTCTCTTCGTTGATCGCCGTGCGGATGGCACCGGGTGCGATGGCATTGACGCGAATGCGCTGCTCGCCCACTTCCTGGGCAATGCTGCGCATCAGCAGGTCGATACCGCCTTTGGACGCGGCATAGTTGACGTGGCCTGCCCACGGAATGAGCTGGTGCACTGAACTCATGTGGATGATCTTGCCAGCTGCGCGGGATAGCCACGAGCGCGGGCCTTGGCTCTGGAACTGGCGCAAGGCAGCACGAGCGCACAGGAACTGGCCGGTGAGGTTGACTTCGATCACCTTGTTCCAGTCCGCCAGGGTCATGTCGACCGTGGCGGCATCGCGTTGCAGCCCTGAATTGGCGATCAGGATGTCCAGGGCGCCATAGGTGTCGATGGTCGTGGCGAACAGACGCTCGACGTCATCTTCCTTGGACACGTCCGCGCCCACCGCGATGGCCTTGCCACCCGCTTCGCGGATCTGCGCGACGAGTTTTTCGGCAGGCTCTGCGTGGGAGTTGTAGTTGACCACCACGCTGGCACCGGCTTCGGCCAACGCCTTGGCAGCTGCGGCACCCAGACCAGAGCTGGCGCCGGTGACGAGGGCAACCTGTTTATCCAATGAAATCTGCATCCGGGATGTTCCTCCGATAATGGCGTTTCAATGCTGACTGGCAACGCGGTGCGGGAGTTCAGCCTGGAAACGTTTGGGCACGAATGCCATGCGCAGATGCCTAAACTGCATGACGGCCCAATGTGTCGTCCGCGCACTGCCAGGAGAAGTACCGTGACTACCGAGAATAAAGAATCCGATCGCGAAGACCTCGACCACAAGCCGGAAAATGCCGGCAAGGTTGGTGAAGAGCACAAGCGCGAGAATCAGCAAGGTGAGAAGGAGCGTACTCCATCCGATGAAGGCCAGAGCAAACCTGTCGGTTGAGTAGCGCTCGGCAGCCCCGATCCTTCAGGGCTGCCGGCCTGCTACACGAGTTCCGCCAGAGCGCTTTGCAAGTAAGGTGCAGTCTGACTGGCGCTGACCTTGGCCACTGCTTCCGGCCTCCCGACTGCAACCACCTTGCCGCCTTGGTCACCGGCTTTGGGTCCGATATCGATTACCCAATCGGCCTGGGCCACCACGCGCATGTCGTGCTCCACCACGATCACGGTGTTGCCAGCATCGACCAGATGATTGAGTTGCTGCATCAGCCGGTCGACATCGCTGGGGTGCAGACCCGTGGTGGGTTCATCGAGTACATACAACGTAGCGCCGCGCTGAGTGCGCTGCAATTCGGTGGCCAACTTGATACGTTGCGCTTCACCTCCCGACAGCTCGGTCGCAGGCTGACCCAGGCGTAGATAGCCCAAGCCGATGTCGCGCAGTACGCTCAAGGGGCGCAGCACCGCTGCCTGCTCGGCGAACACCTCACAGGCCTGCAGAACGGTCAATTGCAGCACGTCGGCGATCGTACGTCCTTCCCATTTCACCGTCAGGGTCTTGGGGCTGTAGCGGGCGCCATGACAGGTCGGGCAGGGGCTGAAGACGCTGGGCATGAACAGTAACTCGACGCTGACGAAACCTTCACCTTCGCATTCCGGGCAGCGCCCCTTGGCCACGTTGAAAGAGAACTGACCGGCGTCGAAGCCGTGACGACGGGCATCCTTGGTGGCAGCGAACAGTTTGCGCACGTGATCGAACAGCCCGGTGTAGGTGGCCAGGTTCGAGCGCGGTGTGCGGCCGATAGGTTTCTGGTCGACCTGCACCAGTCGCTTGATGTGATCCATACCCTCGACGATGTGGCCCGATTCGGTCTGCGGCGCGGCGTCTTCCAATACGTCTTCGACTTCTTCCTGGGCCTGGCCCAGGTGTTCACCGACCAGCTCCAGCAACACTTGGCTGACCAGGCTCGACTTGCCCGAGCCGGAGATACCGGTGACGGCGGTGAAGCATTGCAGGGGAAACTCGGCAGCCACCTTGCGCAGGTTATTGCGACTGACATCCGCCAGCTTCAGCCAGCGGCTGGTGTCTCGACGTGGGCGCGGTAATGGCGCGGCGCCGCCGTGAAGGTACGCACGGGTCTGCGAGCCGTCTATCTGAGCCAGGCCTTGGGGCGGGCCGCTGTAGAGCACTTGGCCGCCCTGTTCGCCGGCCAACGGCCCGACATCGACCACCCAGTCGGCGCGCGCCATGGTATCCAGATCGTGCTCGACGACGAACAGAGAATTGCCTGCCGCCTTCAGTCCCTGCAGAGCGGCATGCAATGACTCGCCGTCGGCCGGATGCAGGCCGGCAGTGGGCTCGTCCAGCACATAGACCACGCCGAACAGTTGCGAGCCGAGCTGGGTAGCCAGGCGCAGGCGCTGCAGCTCGCCGGACGACAGCGTCGGCGTGCTGCGTTCCAGCGACAGATAGCCCAGGCCCAGATCGATCAAGGTGTGCAGGCGACCGAGCAGGTTTTGCGCGAGCTGCTGAGCAGCCAGACGCTTTTCCTCGCTGAGTCGCTTGCCCACTTGCTGACCCTCGGCCACCGGCTTGAGTTTCTGCGCCAGTTGGCTGAGCGGCAGTTGCGAGAACTCACCGATGTCCAGGCCGGCAAAGGTCACGCTCAGTGCTTCAGGTTTGAGCCGTTTGCCGGCGCAGACTTCGCACGCCGCGCCGATCATGAACTGGCTGACGCGCTTCTTCATCAGCGCGCTCTGCGAGTGAGTGAAGGTGTGCAGTACATAGCGCCGCGCCCCGGTGAAGGTGCCCTGATAGCTGGGTTCCATCTTGCGCTTGAGCGCTTCGCGGGTCTGTTCCGGCGTCAGCCCGCCATACACCGGCACGGTCGGGGTTTCTTCGGTGAACAGGATCCAGTCGCGCTGTTTCTTCGGCAGGTCGCGCCACGGTACGTCCACGTCATACCCCAGGGTCACGAGGATGTCGCGCTGGTTCTGGCCTTGCCATGCCGGCGGCCAGGAAGCCACCGCGCGCTGGCGAATGGTCAGGCTGTCGTCGGGTACCATGGTTTTTTCGGTCACTTCGTACACCCGGCCCAGTCCATGGCAGTGCGGGCACGCACCTTGCGGAGTATTGGGCGAAAAATCCTCGGCGTAGAGCAAACCCTGGCCCGGCGGATAGGCACCGGCTCGGGAATAGAGCATGCGGACCAGACTGCCCAGGGTGGTGACGCTGCCCACCGAGGAGCGGGTGCTGGGCGTGCCGCGCTGCTGCTGTAAAGCGACGGCAGGCGGCAGGCCTTCGATGCTGTCGACGTCGGGCACGCCGACCTGATCGATCAGGCGTCGAGCGTAGGGAGCGACCGATTCGAAGTAGCGCCGTTGCGCCTCGGCGTAGAGGGTGCCGAATGCCAGCGATGACTTGCCCGAACCCGATACCCCGGTAAAGACCACCAGGGCATCGCGCGGGATATCGACATCGACGTTCTTGAGGTTGTGTTCGCGGGCGCCGCGAACCTGGACGAAGCCGCTGGGAGCGGTAGGTTTCATGAAAAGCCTTGGAATGAATGAGCAGTGCAATAACCGACCGCAGTCTGCACCCACAATTCCGGAAGCCTTCTATAAGCGACTTTACGCAGCCGCTACCAGTCGTTCGAGAAACGTCGCCAGGGCGACCTCTTCCAGACGCAGCCCCTTGCGTTGGCGAGGTTTGGGCAACTTCGCCAGCTCGCCCATGACGAAATGCTCCAGCACCTTGGGGTGGATGTAGCATTTGCGACACACCGTCGGGGTATTACCCAGTTGCTTGGCCACCGCCTTGACCATGTCGACGATGTGCTTCTTCGCATCGGGTTCGGGCTGCCAGTGCAGCTCACGCAACATGGCCAGGGCCAAGGCACTGCCTGCCCACGTGCGGTAGTCCTTGGCGGTGAAATGAGCGCCAGTGAGCTGGTGCAGGTAAGCGTTCACGTCGTGGGAGCTGACGCTGTGCCGTTGGCCATCCTCGTCAAGGTACTGGAACAGATTCTGCCCCGGCAGCTCCATGCAGCGCTTGACGATGCTGGCCAGGCGCCGGTCCTTTACCGTTACCGAATGTTCGACGCCACTTTTGCCCCTGAATTGAAAGGCAATGGTATGGCCTTTGACCTCGACATGCTTGTTGCGCATCGTCGTCAGTCCGTAGGACTTGTTGTCTCGGGCGTACTGGGTGTTGCCGACGCGAATCAGCGTGTTGTCGAGCAACGACACCACCGCCGCCATGACCTTGTTACGATCCAGCCCCGGTGCGGCCAGGTGTGCCTCCAGTTGCCGGCGCACCTTGGGCAGCATCTTGCCGAACTCGATCATGCGCGAATACTTGTCTTCATCGCGCACTTCGCGCCAGCGCGGATGGTAACGGTATTGCTTGCGCCCGCGAGCATCGCGTCCGGTCGCCTGCAGGTGACCTTGGGGGTCGGCACATATCCACACATCGGTGTAGGCCGGCGGGATGACCAGCGCGTTGATGCGCTTGATTTCGGCCTCGTCGCGAATGCGTTCGCCATCAGGCGTGAAATAGGCGAAATGGCCACGCACCGTCTTGCGGCGCAGGCCCGGCAGGGTGTCGTCAACGTAATGCAGATCGGCAGGAAGTTCGATTTCGAGAAGGTCGGACATTTGTGCGCAAAACCATGGCCTGTGTCTGCAATGGACCGCGGCCACGCGCGGAAGTCCCGTCGGCGATGTGCGAAGAATGTTCGCTGGAAGAAAGCGTAGGAGATTTCCCCGAAAGCTTGGGAATTGTCCGGCTTTCGTGTCAGCACGTCCCGGTAATACTGGCGCCGCTGCACAAGGGTGGCACTGGGAGCGTGGCCATCCTACGACGCTAGGGAAAATTTCACTCAAGGGTTTCGGAACCTTCCCATAGCCAAATCGGAATAAGCCGACCGACGTCGTGCGCGATTTACGGAACACTCCTACAGCAGGTGGCCTCGTCCTGCGCTTGACCACTGTCCCCTGATCCAGAACCAGAAGAGGCGCTGCAGAACGCTGCAAAGGAAGCACGCGCCGGGCACGCAAGCGCCGTCCGGCGCCCTCGCAATCAGGAGAAAGACATGCGTACAGCACTGATAATCGACGATCACCCGTTCATCCGGTCAAGCGTCAAACTGTTGCTCAAGCAGGAAAGGTTCAGCGTGGTTGCAGAGGCAAAGGACGGTGTCGATGGAGTCTTGATGGCCAAGACACACCATCCCGATCTGATTGTCCTCGACATCTCCCTGCCCGGACTGGACGGCATGGACGTCATCGCCCGGATCAAGGAGCTGGGAGCCAGCAGCCGAATCGTCATTCTCACCTCCCAACCTGCCGAGCATTTTTCCCTGCGCTGCATGAAGCTGGGCGCCATGGGCTACGTATCCAAGTGCGATGACCTCAACGAACTGCGCAAGGCGGTAACGGCCATCGGTACCGGATTCACCTACTTCCCGGTGGTTGCCTTCAGCTCGGTGCGCAACAGCGATGCGCTGGTCAGTGAGGCAGACAGCATCGCGCGCCTGACCAACCGCGAGCTGACCATCCTCCAGCACCTGGCCCGTGGCCTGAGCAACAAGGCCATCGGCGAGCTGATGCTGCTCAGCAACAAGACCGTGAGCACGTACAAGTTTCGCCTGATGGACAAGCTGCAGATGGGCTCACTGGTCGAGCTGGCCGAGCTCGCCAAACGTAACTTTCTGGTTTGACGGGTGAGTTGATGAGCCTGATGGCGAGGACCGGTCGTGGCGTTCGCTGCATGCTTGTGTGGCTGGCCGGTACGGCACTGGTCCATGCCGAGATGCTGCCGTTGCACGGCCGGTCACAGCCCGAAATTGCCTGGTTCGACCGCCTGCAGGTCCAGTTGGCCGACCGCGATCGGCAGTGGCTGCGGGCGCGACGTACTTTGCGGGTGGGCGTCAGCCGTCCCGATTACGCGCCGTTCGACCTGTCCGCCAACGGCGCCAGCTATGAAGGGGTGAGCGCCGACTATCTGGCCTTGCTGGCACGGCTGCTCGAGTTGCAGGTGGAAGTGCAGGCCTATCCTTCCCGTGAACTGGCGATGGCCGCGCTCAAGGCGGGCGAGGTCCAGGTGCTGGGCACCGCCAGTCGTCGTGAAGCACTGCGTCACGGCCTGCTGCTCTCGAGCCCCTACATCGAGGACCGGCCGGTGCTGGCCACGCGCCGGGAGTCCGCGCTGAACGCCGATCCTGCCTTGCCGGTGCGCGTCGCCCTGGTACGAGACCATGTTTCGCCCAGTGAGGTGCGCGAACGTTTCCCGACGGCCCAACTGCAATTTCACCCAACCCCCCTGAACGCCATGGCGGCAGTGGCGTACCAGCAGGCAGACCTGTTCGTCGGCGGGGCCCTCGCGGTGTTCCATCAGGCCGATGGCAGCCAGTTGCCCGCCTTGCGCCTGCAATCGGCGGTTGGCATCGAGGGGCACGCCTTCGGCTTTGCCGTCGGCCCGCACGATGCGCGCCTGCTGCGGGTATTGGACAAGGCCTTGGCGGTGATACCGGATGAGGCACGGGCCAGCATTCTGCGACGCTGGAGCGTCGAGCGTCCGGACGTGGCGGAGCCTGCGGCATTGCCCTTGAGTGCAGTGCAGCGCCAGTGGCTGGCCGGACGTCGAGAACTGCGTGTGCTGATGGACCCGCGTTTCGTGCCCGTCAGCTACCGCGACGATCAAGGCCGCTTCGCCGGCGTGGCTGCCGACGTGCTGCAACAGATTGCCCGGCGCACCGGGCTGGCCATCGAAGTGATCGAGGGCACTTCCCTGACGCGCATGAGCGAAATGATCGAGCGCGGTGAGGCCGACCTGATCGCCGCGATGATCCCAAGCCCCGAGCGGCAGACCCGCCTGGCGTTCAGCCGAGGGTTCCTGAGCAGCTCACCGGTGCTGGTCACCCGTGAAGGCCAGCGAGGTCCGACCTCCCTGGAGCAGGCCAGCGGCAAGCGAATAGTGCTGGTGGAGGGCAGTCGTGTGCATGAATGGCTTCAGGAACACTACCCCTCGATCACCCGACTGGACGCGGTCAGTACGGCCGAGGCACTGGCCATGCTCGACCGCGGCCAGGCCGACGCCGCAGTGCTGCCCTTGATCGCCGCGCGCTACATGATCGCGCGACAATACCGCGAGCGGCTGCGCATCAGCGTGGCGGTGCCGCTGGCCCCGGTCCATTTCGCCTTCGCCGTATCACCGCAGGCTCAGGTGCTGCAATCGATCCTCGACAGTGCCCTGCAGGACATTCCTCCGCCGCACATGAGCGAGCTGACACGCCACTGGCGCACTGAAATGATCGTCACCGACGGCCTTTGGCAGCGCTACCGCTGGGCGATCATGCAGGGATTTGCCGCAGCTTTGCTCCTGCTGTTGCTGGCGTTGGGCTGGGTCAGCTACCTCAAGCGCCTGATCCGCCAGCGCGTGGATGCCGAGCGTGCGTTGACCACGCAACTGGAGGTCATGCGGGTGATGATCGACGGCACGCCCCATCCGATCTACATCCGCGATCGCCAGGCGCGTCTGATCAACTGCAACACCGGCTACCTGCAGGCTCTGGGCGTCACCCGCGAGGCCATACTGAACAAGCCGCTGGCCGGCTATGGGTTGCTTCAGGAGGCCCATGCACAGGTTGCGCAGGACATATACATGCAGGTCATGGAACGCGGCGAACCGGTGGTCGAGGACCGCACGCTGACGCTGCAATCAGGTGAGGTGCTGATCATCCACCACTGGATGTTGCCTTACCGCGGTGTCGACGGCCGCATACAGGGCCTGATCGCCGGGTGGGTCGATATCACCGAACGTCAGCGCCTGTGCGAAGCCTATCGCGAAGCCCAGGCCCAGGCCGAAGCAGCCAACCAGGCCAAGACCACTTTTCTGGCAACCATGAGCCACGAGATCCGGACGCCGATGAACGCCGTGCTGGGCATGCTCGAACTGGCCCTGAAGAAAGCCGAGCAGGGCATGCTCGACAAGCCGGCCCTGGAAGTCGCCTCGCAATCGGCCAACGGTCTGCTCGCGCTGATCGGCGACATTCTCGACGTCACCCGCATCGAAGCCGGGCGGCTGGAACTGCTGGCCGCGCCCTGCCAGTTGGGACAACTGGCAGGAGACACCGTCGGCCTGTTCCAGGCCCAGGCCCGTGAGAAACACTTGCGGCTCAAGCTCGACATGCTGGGCGCACCCGATACCTGGCTCAGCGTCGATCCGGTGCGCTTCAAGCAGATCATCGCCAACCTGCTCAGCAATGCGATCAAGTTCACCCGCGAGGGACAGGTCACGGTGAGCCTCGGCGTCTGGCCGCAGACCCACGGCGCGCGGGTCGAATTGAGCGTGGAAGACAGCGGTCAAGGCATCGCTCAGGCCGATCTGGCTCGCTTGGGCGCTCCTTATCGGCAGGCTGCCGGCGGCCGTGGCAGCCGTGTCGGCGCCGGGCTGGGCCTGAGCATCTGCCGTAGCCTGGCGGCGCTGATGAAAGGCCGATTGGAACTGCACAGCGTGCTCGGCTGTGGCACTCGGGTCCAGGTACAGTTCGACGCGGTACCCCGCGCCATCGCCCCGCAGCAGATCGCCCGCGAGACGTCGCGCAGCAACTTGCCGGCGCTGCAGGTGCTGGTGGTCGATGATTACCCGGCCAACCGATTGCTGCTGGAGCGTCAGCTGACTTTTCTCGGTCATCGCGTAACGGTCGCCGAACACGGCGCCGCCGGCCTGCGCGCTTGGTTGCGGGGTGCCTACGACGTGGTGATCAGCGATTGCAACATGCCGGGTATCAATGGCTATCAGCTGGTCAAGGCCGTGCGCGAGCACGAGCGCCGGAAGAAACTTGAGCCGTGTCTGTTCCTCGGCTGCACGGCGAACGCGCAGATACGCGAGCGCCTGCGCTGTCTCCAGCAAGGCATGGACGACTGCCTGTTCAAGCCATTGAGTCTGGAAAGTCTGGCACTGCATCTGGATCCACATCGCGCACGCCGCAGGGTCGAGACAGAAGATGATGAGGTGGACCTCGGCAGCCTCGATCAACTGACCGGCGGCGATGCAAGTTCCCTGCGGCGCCTGCTCGATGATCTGGCCGAGAGCAACTTGCAGGACCTCAAGCGCCTGCATTCGTTGGCGCAACCCTACGCCATCGGCGAGGTGGCGGAACTGGTGCACCGAATCAAGGGCGGCGCCCGCATCGTCCGCGCTCGACGGCTGCTGGCGGCCTGCGAAGCACTGGAACAGGCCTGCACGGCTCACCCTTCGGCCGAACGGATGCGTCGCGGGGTCGAGGATCTGGCGGCTGCCATGGTCAGCCTGGACGACTATCTGAAACGGCACGAAAGATCCGGCAAGGCGTAGGAATTTTCCAGTGCGTATTGGGAATTTGCCTGCATCCCGCGGCTGGCACGGAGTTGAACATAGGCATGAAGAAACAGGGGCATGAGGTAACAGGGGAAGTGATCGTGTCAGATATCAAGCCAACGGTGTTACTGGTCGAAAGTCATGGGTTTCAGCGTGCGATCGCCGTGCGGATGCTCAATCAGCTGGGTTGCAGTTGCGTGTATCAGGCGCAGACCAGCGAGCAGGCGGTGCAGTTGCTGCGCGAGCACCAGCCCATCGACGTGCTGGTGTGCAACGTCGATGTACTGGGGGTAGGTGCCTTGCGCATTATCCAGGAGGCGGTCACCCGCAAGCGCGTGCGCGCGGTGCTGATAGGTGGCGGACTCGATCCGGAGGTGCGCACCGGGCTGTACCAGTGGGTGTCGATGCTGGGTGTTGAGTACTTGGTGGATGCCGGCAGCCCGTTGGACTTTGATCGGTTGCAACGTTTCTTCGCGGCGTTGAACACGCCACGCGAGGCGGTCCTGGCAACACCGTCGACGGTGCGCATCAGCCGTGCCGAGGTGCAGGCGGGGATCGCCAGCGGCCAGTTCGACATCTGCTTTCTGCCGCGTTGCACGGTTGCCGACGGGCGTATTCGCAGTGTCGATGCGCAGTTGAGCTGGCGGCACCCGCGGCACGGCCCGCTGGCCATGCCGCAGTTCTGCCCGGCGGTGGAGCGGGCAGGGCTGGGCAATGCGCTGCTGTTGTACATGGCCGAGCAGGCGGTAGAGGTTCAGCATCAGCTTGCCGATGCCGGTCTGCAGGTGGGGTTGAGTCTGGGCATGCGACTCGAGCAGTTGGGTCATCCACCGCTGATGAACGAGTTGCTCGGCATACTGCGCGGACATTTGACGGGCAAGCATCGCGTGGCACTGGAGCTCAGCCATGTCGGGCTGGCGCGGCCCAAGGCCGAATACCTGGAAACTCTGCTGCGAGTTCGGCTCATGGGTTGCGACCTGGGCATGCAGGGCTTCGGCTTCGGTGGGGCGTCGCTGCAGCGCCTGTGTCAGTGGCCGATCAATCAGTTGCGTCTGGCTGCACCGTTTCTGCTCGAAGCGCCGCATCAGTCGCGCCATTTGGCTGTGGTCCAGCACATGTCGGTCGCCGCGCGTACCTTGGGCATCGAACTGACGGTGACCGGCGTGCAGAGCGCGGTGCACCATCTGCTGCTATACGACCTTGGCTGCCTGCGCGGCCAGGGCGACTATTTCGCCGCACCTCTGACCGCCGCCACACTGCAGCAGCGCCTCCAGCAACCCAGGACGCTGCAACCCATACGCCGCGAGTAGCCCCGCCCGAACGCATCACGCGCCTCGCCGGCCCTGTAGCAGCGGCGCGAGCCGCGTCCGGGTTAGTGGCGTTCTTTCAGGCGTACCGCATCCACCGCCGACGCGGCTTGCGCCGCTGCTACAGGGGATCGCGGTCTCTGTAGCAGCGGTGCTGCGGAGTGTCAGATCCGCCGCGTGCGGCAATCACGCGGTTTGATGCGATCCTCAGGCCAACACGGCAACGGCCTTTATCTGCGCCCAGGCCTGCAAACCTGCCACAACGCCCAACTGGTCCGCCGAAAAGCGGGTGATCCGCGCCAGTATCAAGGTCTCACCCGCGCGCAGGCTGAGTTGCACATGCGCTGGATTATGTGCCGCCGACACCTGCTCGACGGTGACGGCAAAGCGATTGAGAATGCTGCTGGCGTCGTCCTGGCTCAGGCTGAGGCTGACGTCCCGGGCCTGGATCTTGATCCGCACAGTCTCGCCAGCGGTCCTGAGTTCGTGAGCGACACGCAGGGGTTCGACAGCGCCGGGCAATTGCAGTGAGAGCAGTTGGTAAGTGGGATCGTAGCCCTGCACCCTGGCCTGGACCACCACCCCGGCATCGGCTTCCTGCGCCATGGGCAAGTCGAGGCGCGCCAGGGTCGGGCCCAGTGGCCCGCTGGCCAGCACCCGGCCCTGTTCCAGCACCACCAGGTGGTCGGCCAGACGCGCGACTTCGTCCTGCGCGTGGCTGACGTACACCACCGGAATCTCCAGCTCGTCGTGCAGCCGTTCCAGGTAGGGCAGAATTTCACCCTTGCGTCGGCTGTCCAGCGCGGCCAAGGGCTCGTCCATCAGCAACAACCTGGGGCTGGTCAACAGCGCCCGAGCGATCCCCACACGTTGCCGCTCGCCACCGGACAGATTCGCCGGCTGACGTTCCAGCAGGTGTTCGATGCCCAGCAGACTGCACGCCTGATCGAGCGCGACCTTGCGCTGCTCAGGCTGGATTCGGCGCCAACCGTATTCCAGATTGCCGCGCACCGAGAGATGCTCGAACAAGCTGGCCTCCTGAAAGACATAGCCCAGCGCCCGCTTGTGCGGCGCCACGAAAATGCCCCGGGCGCTGTCCTGCCAGACCTCGCCGTTGAGCTCTATGTAAGCGTTCGCAGCCTGCGACAAGCCGGCCAGGCAGCGCAGGCAGGTGGTCTTGCCTGAGCCTGAATCACCGAACAGCGCGCTGACCCCGCGTCCCGGCAGTTGCAGGTCGACGTTCAGCGAGAACGCGCCATAGGTCATGTCGATACGGGCATGGATCATTTCATCGACTCCAGGCCGAGTGCGGCTGGCGACTGCGGTGCAACAGCAGCAGCACCACGAAGGAAAACACCAGCATGGCGCCGGCCAGCCAGTGGGCCCGGGCGTATTCCATGGCTTCGACATGATCGAAGATCTGCACCGAGACCACGCGGGTCTTGTCCGGGATGTTGCCGCCAATCATCAGCACCACGCCGAATTCACCCACTGTGTGGGCGAAGCCCAGGATGCTGGCGGTAACGAAACCAGGCTTGGCCTGCGGCAGCACCACGCTGAAAAAACAGTCCCAGGGACTGGCGCGCAGCGTCGCCGCGACCTCCAGCGGCCGCTCGCCGATGGCACTGAATGCGTTCTGCAATGGCTGAACCACGAACGGCATGGAGTAGATCACCGAACCGATCACCAGCCCGGTGAAGCTGAACACCACCGTGCCCAGACCGAGCGCCTGCGTGGCCTGACCAATGAAGCCATGGGGGCCGAGCGCCAACAGCAGATAGAAACCGATGACCGTCGGCGGCAACACCAGGGGCAGGGCGACCACCGCACCGACCGGACCGCGCCAGCGCGAAGACGTGCGGGCCAGCCACCAGGCGATCGGCGTGCCGACCAACAGGAGGATCACGGTGGTCAAGGCCGCCAGCTTGATCGTCAGCCAGATAGCGCCCAGGTCGCTGGCATCCAGCGGCATCAGATCTGGTAGCCGTACGATTTGATGATCGCGGCGGCAGCCGGGCCTTTGAGGTACTGCATCAGCGCCTTGGCGGCTTCACTGTCGCGGCCTTTGTTGAGGATCACCGCGTCCTGCTTGATGGGATCATGCAACTGCGCCGGTACGATCCAGGCCGACCCACTGGACACCTTGCCATCCTTGTAGATCTGCGACAGTGCCACGAAACCCAGTTCGGCATTGCCGGTGGACACGAACTGGAACGCCTGGGTGATGTTCTGCCCTTCGACCAGCTTGGCCTGAGTGGCTTGGGTCAGGCCCAACTTGTCCAGCACCTGGGTTGCCGCCAGGCCATAGGGCGCCGCCTTGGGATTGGCTATCGACAGATGTTGGTACTCGTTTTTCTTGAGCACCGCGTCGTCGGCGTCGACGTAGCCGGGCTTGGCCGACCACAGCGCCAGGGTGCCGGTGGCGTAGGTGAAACGCGAACCGGGCACGGTCTCCTGCTCGCTTTCCAGCTTCGCTGGCGTGGTGTCGTCGGCGGCGAGGAACACTTCGAACGGCGCGCCATTCTTGATCTGCGTATAGAACTGACCGGTCGACCCATAGGCCGCCACCAGCTTGTGCCCGGTGTCGGTTTCGAAAGCCTTGGCGATGGCCTGGATCGGCGCAGTGAAGTTGGCGGCGACGGCCACTTGAACTTCGTCGGCGTGGGCGACGTTGAACGCCAGAGCGGTGCCGAGGGCGAGCAGGGTGGTGGTGAACTTCATGGGGGCATGACTCTACTGGAAAAGATACCGTCGTATAGCAAAATATATAGCGCAAGGCCAGCCCGATCCGCAGGGTCCTGAACACGATGCTGGGTCGTCAGCCTCAGACGTTGTCCGGCTGCCGCTCGCGAGCGAGCAGTTCGCGCTTGCGCTCGACCCCCCAACGGTAACCCGAAAGTCCGCCATCGGTACGTACCACACGATGGCAAGGCACCGCTACGGCCAGGGCGTTGGCCGCACAGGCCCCGGCCACGGCGCGCACCGCATTGGGCGCGCCGATGCTCGCCGCGATTTCGGCGTAACTGGCCGTGGTCCCCGGCTCGATCCTGGCCAGCGCCTGCCATACCCGTTGCTGGAACGCGGTGCCGCGGATGTCCAGGGGCAAGTCCAGCCCCGTGCTCGGCGCCTCGATGAAGCCCAGCACCTTGGCCACGATCGCCTCGAAGTCCGCGTCGGCGCCGACCAGTGTGGCTTTGGGAAAGCGTCGCTGCAGATCGTCGAGCAAGGCTTGCGGCTCGTCTCCCAGCAGGATCGCGCACACGCCGCGTTCGCTGCAGGCCACCAGCACCGCGCCGAGGCTGCATTGAGCAAGCGCGAAGTGGATCGAAGCCTTGCTGCCGCCTGCGCGAAAGGCCGTGGGGCTCATGCCGAGCATGCCATTGGCCGCTTCGTAGAAACGCCCGGATGAATTGAAGCCGCTGGCGTACAGGGTTTCGGTGACGGATTTGCCTTGAAGGAGCTGTTCGCGGACTTTCTCTGCTCGCCGGGCGTTGGCATAGCTGCGCGGCGTGAGGCCGGTCGCGGCCTTGAACACCCGGTGAAAGTGCCATGGACTCAAGCCCGCCTGCGCCGCAAGCTCGCCCAGTTCGGGCACGCCGTCACTGGCCTCGATCTGGCGGCAGGCGGCGGCGATCAATTGGTTGTGAGGGGCAGAAGGGCTGGGCATGGCGCGATTCCATCGATCGTCGAGGCAGGCATGGTAGCGCCTGGTACCGGGGCTGACACTCCGTTGCTTGCGCTCAACCCGCCTTGCGCAGGGTGAAATTGATGCGCTGCGGCCCCATCACCGGATGCACGCCCTCCTTGAGCGGCAACACGCCATGGAAGCGCAGGCGATCGACCCCGCCCCAGACCATCACGTCGCCGTGCAGCAGGGGCACCCGCAGCGGGCGATTGCTGCGCTGCAGGCCGCCGAGCTGGAACATCGCCGCAAGCCCTAAGGAAACCGAAACGATCGGCGCACCGTAGTCGCGTTCGTCGCGGTCCTGATGCAGCGACATCTTGGCGCCGGGCACATAGCGGTTGAGCAGGCAGGCATCGGGGCTGAAATCATCGAAACCGGCCGCTGCCGCCGCCTCCCGCGCCAGGGTGTGCAACACGTCCGGCAGCGCTGGCCATGGTCGGCCGGTTAGAGGATCGTCGCTGACATAGCGATAGCCTCTTGCATCCGTGCTCCAGCCGAACTGACCGCAATTGCTCAAGGCTACCGACATGGTGTGCCCGCCGGGCGTTTCCATGCGCCGAAAGGGGGCTGCCCTGAGTACCTCGCGCAGGGCCGGGAGGATCTCCTCAAGCCAGGGCAGGGCAAAGCCGCGCAGGACGAAGGTCTGCTCGCCCAGGGCCTCGCGGCGAGTCGGTTGCTGTGGATCGTCGAACAACGAGGACTGCATCGCTTTCAACCTTCGTCGCGCTGCCAGATGCCCCGGCCTTGCAGGCGCTGACGATCATGGGCCGCAGTGAAATCTTGCAGCGGTCCCTTGGGCACGATGCCCGTCGGATTGATGGTCGGATGGCTGGTGTAGTAATGGCCCTTGATGTGTTCGAAGTCGACCGTTTGGGCAATGCCGGGCCATTGGTACAGCTCGCGCAACCAGTTGGACAGGTTCGGGTAGTCGACGATGCGCCGCAGGTTGCACTTGAAATGCCCGTGGTACACCGCGTCGAAGCGGATCAGGCTGGTGAACAGCCGCCAATCGGCCTCGGTCAGGTACTCGCCGGTCAGGTAGCGTTGGGTGTCGAGGGTCGCTTCGAGACGGTCGAGCTCGGCGAAGACGTCATCGAAGGCGCTGGCATAGGCCTGCTGCGAGGTGGCAAAGCCGGCACGGTAGACCCCATTGTTGACGTTGGGGTACACCGCTTCGTTGATGCGGTCGATGGCCGATTGCAGGGGCGCCGGATAGAGGTCTGCGCGGTTGCCGGTGATGGCATCGAACGCACTGTTGAACATGCGAATGATCTCGGCCGACTCGTTGCTGACGATGCGATTGTGTTGCTTGTCCCACAGTACCGGCACCGTCACCCGGCCGGTGTACTGCGGATCGTCGCGGGTGTAGCGTTCATGCAGATACTGCAGCGGCCCCAGGTGATCACCGCTCGAGCCGGTGTCGCTGTCGAAGGTCCAGCCATGCTCGCCCATGTGCCAGCTCACAACCGATACGTCGATCAGTGTCTCCAAGGCCTTGAGCTTGCGCACGATCAAGGTTCGATGGGCCCACGGGCACGCCAGTGAGACGTATAGGTGGTAGCGGCCCGCTTCGGCCTTGAAGCCGCCTTCACCATCAGGCCCCGGGGCGCCGTCGGCCGTGACCCAATGGCGGCGCTGCGAGGTTTCACGCTCGAAGGCGCCGTCCTTGCTGCTTTCGTACCACTGGTCATGCCAGCGCCCTTCGATCAGCAACCCCATGTTCGTCTCCCCAATGCGTGTCCCCGAACTGTATCACGGTGCCCCGTAGCAGCGGCGCAAGCCGCCTCATGCGTCACGCATGCATCGCCGACGCGGCTTGGCAACCTTTGTAGCAGCGGCGCAAGCCGCGTCGGCGGCACACGCGGTCGATCTGGCATCATGCCGATTGGCTACGACGATTTCGCACACCCGTCCAGATCCCGCGCCGCCCACAGGGCGCGGGCTTCTTCGAACGCCTCTTCGCGGGAACTGCCCAATCCGCGCAGGGCCAGGGCCATGGTCGAGATCAATGCCAGCTCGCCATAACTGTCCTGACGCTCGCCCTGCCAGAACTCGACCAGATGATGGCTTTCCAGGCTGGGCGGCTTGACGTGGCGCTGGGCGGCGAGGGCGGGCCATTCCTCGTCCCAGGGCAGGTGGTCGCGGGTGCCATAGAGATGGCTGGCGCTGTCCGGGTTGATCTCGATCTCGCCACCGTCGCCCTTGACCACGATCGCGGTGTCACCGAGCAAACCGCTGGCATCGCGGTGCACCGCCTGGTAGCCGGGGTGGAAGATGCTCTGCAGGCCACACCGCGCACTCAACGGATTGAGAATCCGCGCCAGCGAATGAATGGGCGAACGCAGGCCCAGGCTGTTGCGCAGGTCGATCATGCGCTGCAAGGGCGCGGCCCAGTCCACCAGTGGCGCGAACGCCAGGCCCTGTTGGTCCAGCGCCTGGCCTACCGCATCCCAGCCCCGGCACAAGGGAATGTTCAAGGTGCCGAGCAACTGCTCGCTGTACAGTCGTGCGGCCGTGTGGGCGCCGCCGCCGTGCATGAAAATGCGCCGCCCGCTGCCGCCCAGGCACTTGGCGGCGAGCAGGTACCAAGGCAGATGGCGCTTCTTGCCGGCGTAGGTTGGCCAGTCCAGATCGACGGCCAGCGCAGGCGCCTGCAAGCGCTCGCGCAGGGCAAGGGTGAACCCGGCCAGCTCCTCGGCACTTTCTTCCTTGTGCCGCAGCAGCATCAGGAAGGCGCCCAGTTGCGCGTCCTCCACCCGGCCGTCGAGCAGCATGCCCATGGCTTCGCGGGCTTCTTCGCCGGTGAGATTGCGCGCGCCGCGCTTGCCTTTACCCAGCGCCCGCACGAACTGGGCGAACGGATGCTCTTCGGGGGTTTCCAGGGTCAGTGCAGGGTAGTCGGTCATATGCAATTTGTCGGTTTGGGCAGGCCCGCCAGTTTCGCAGCGAGTTTGGCAGGAGTGCCGTTGAACAGGCGATTGAGGTGCAGGCTGTTGCCTTTTTCAGCGCCCAGTTGCTGCGCGACGTACTTGATCAGCGGTCGGGTAGCGGGCGAAAGCTGGTACTGCGCGTAGAAGCTACGCAACAGTTCGATGATCTGCCAGTGCTCGGGGGTCAGCTCAAGGCCTTCGGCACTGGCGAGGGCGGACGCAACCTCCGGGTTCCAGTCGTCGAGCGACTCCAGGTAACCGTCCTGATCCAGCGCAATGTTCCGATTGGCGACGGTAAGCGTATTCATAGCCAGCTGTTGACCTTGTCATAGGCCAGGGTCAATTCGACGAACCCGGGGTAATCGAGCAGTTCTACGGCGGGGTTGCCTGGCAGCGCTCGTGCTCGTGCGTCTTCAGCCAGGGCGAACACCGCGACCCCGGCACTGGATAGCGACGCCCAGGGCTCGCTGCCTGGTGCGAGGGCGTAGACCGCATCGCCACTGAGCAGGATGGCGTCGTCGTGGCCCATCAAACGCAGGCAGCTGGACAGGCGTTGGTCGCTGAACGGCGAATGCGACAGTACATGAAGGGTACTCATTACAAGGTCACCACCAGGTCGAAGCGCGGCAGCAGCTCGCGCAGTTGCTCATCCGTTTGCGTCTGCGCGGCGACGGCCAGCGCTGCATGTGACAGGCCGCGGCGGGCCAGGCTGGCGGCGCAGACGAACAGCTCATCGACTCCGAACAACGGCAACGCCTGCAGGTTGGCGGCCAGGTTCTTCTGTTGCACGGCGTCGGGTGCCTGGGCGTCCGCCAGTTGATAGACACCGTCGTCGAGAAACAGCATCGAAACCGGCAGGTCGTAGGCGCCTCCGGCCAGGGCGATGTCCAGAGCCTCGCGAGCGGCAGGGCCAGCCCATGGCGCCTGGCGGCTGATGATCAACATGGATTTGGCCATTTCAATGACCTCCGAAGCTGACGAGCCGGTCTGCTTGCTGGGCGGCTTCGTGCAACTGCCCCAGCCCTGACAGCTGCCAGGGTTCGGTCAGGTTGGCGGCCGGGCGTTGGTAGCGGCGGGCTTCTTCTTCATTCAGGATGCCGCGGCGCAAGGCGGCGGCGATGCAGACCACCGCATCGACCTGGTGCTCGATGATGAAGGCGCGCCATTGCGCGGCCGTGTCCGATTCGTCTTGCGCGGTGACGACATTGCTGGACGCCGTATGTACGCCGTCCTGATAGAAAAACACCCGCAGCAGTTGGTGACCTTGAGCCAAGACCGCCTGGGCGAACAGTAATGCCCGCCGCGAGGCCGGCGAATGAGCGGGCGAATAGACAGCGATGGCAAACTTCATGGGCGGCTCTGATGAGGAACTGTGGCCATGATAAAGGCTGCCTTTGCAAAAAGCCTAGCGAGAAGCGCTGCGCGGAGAATCCGCAGGTACACGCAGCCCCCGGACGCGGCTCGCGCCGCTGCTACAGGGGTACGCGGTCGCTGTAGAAGCGGCGCAAGCCGCGTCGGCGGTGTATGCGGTGTGCCTGGAAGAGCACGGTGAGGCCGGAGCCGGGGTACGCGGTCGCTGTAGCAGCGGCGCAAGCCGCGTCGGCGGTGTATGCGGTGTGCCTGGATGAATGCGGTGAGGCCGGGACAGAGGTACGCGGTCGCTGTAGCAGCGTCGCAAGCCGCGTCGGCGGTGTGACAGCGTGCCGCAGTGTCGCCGCGCAGCGCTCTGGCCCGCAGGATGGCGGGCGTTTGCTGTCGAAGTCGTCATACCTCTTCATGTCGGCACGGTTTACAGCGTCCGCGAAGCTGCCTAAAATTCGTCCAAAGTGTTGGGATGTATTCGGTTCACAGCACGCTACCTATAAAAAAGCCCGTCTAAGACGGGCTTTTTGCGTTTCTGACGCGCACTCATCGCCATCCGCCACCCACCGAGGCCTTTTTTCCATGCTCCGCCTGTTGCTGCTGTTGCTGTCCTATTGCTACAAACGCGTCACCACCAGCCTTGCGTCCATGCGTGATCAGCGCATCGACAACGGCTACTCCACGTTCGAAGAAGTCGAAGAGAGCGGCCGCTGGTCCTGGCTGACGTTGCTGACCATTGCCGTTTTGAGCTTCTATATCCTTGGCAGCCTCGGCTTCTACGCCAAGGTGCACATCTGGGACGCGCTGTCCGAAGATCAAAAGAGCATGGTCATCGAGTCGATGGCCGCCAACCAGCAGATGCTCTGACTTGCGATCAGCGCTGCACCAACGGCTGCAGCGGATAGACGCGATTGCGGCCCGAGGTCTTGGCCCGGTACAGCGCCTGGTCCGCGGCTTCGACCAGATTCTGGGCGCCCGCGTCCGGGTCATTGTTGCGCCACACGTGCACGCCTGCACTGATGGTCACGATGCCCAGATCGCTTCCAGCATGGGCAATGGCCAGTGCGCGCACGGCCAACAGCACTTTTTCAGCGACCTGCCAGGCCCCGGTTTCATCGCTCTCGGGCAGCAGTACCAGAATCTCCTCACCGCCGTAGCGCACCACCAAGTCGCCTGACCGCCCCACACAGCTCAGCACTGCCTGACCCACCGCCTTGATGCATTCGTCACCGGCGGGATGGCCATACAGGTCGTTGAAGCGCTTGAAGTGATCCACATCCACCATCGCGATGGTGTAGGTGGGCCCCACCCGCTGCAGGCATTCGTTGAATGCGCGGCGGCCGGGCAGCCCGGTGAGTTCATCGCGGAAGGCCATGTGGAAGGCCTCCTGCAGCATCGCCGAAACAATCAATAGCAGCGCCATGCAGCTGACCGCCGGCAGCAGCGCGGGCGAGACGAACACCCGCGGCAGCATCCACCACAGGCAGAGCAGGGCGGTCAGCAGGGCGGTGTGCAGCGGCCGCGGCTGGTGCCAGGCCTGTACCGCCAGCGCGAGCGTTGCCACCATGAACAACAGCGCCGGCAACTGCGCCAGCGCGTTCCAGCCACTCGGCATCCACGCCAGGTGTCGATCCGACAGCAGTGCCTGCATGCCGTCCGGGCCCTGGGCGGCCAACAGCAGGAAAACCCCCAGCGCCGTGCCGCTGACCACGCCGCGCAGCAGCAGGTCCTGGCGCTGCCGCCCGCGCTCGGGCCACAGCCCATGCACCAGGAACAGCAGCGGCAACCACCACGACACGGCATGAAAAATCAGCGGCGTGTGGTCCGAGATCACGCCCTCACGCAGGAACGTACCGACCACCCCGTGCAGCAGCGCGAAGGCCAGTGCGACCGCCAGCATCAGACAGACCGCCCGCACGCGGGCGTAGATCAACGCCAGCCCGATGCCCAGGCAGGCCAGCACCAGCGGCAGCAGGCGGTGCACAGGATTGCCGACCTCGGCCGCCGGCGTGGCGCCCCACAGGCCCACGGCCACCAGCACGGCAGGCAGCACGAACAGATAGTGGCTGGGCTGGCGTAGCAGGTGCGTCCGCAAGAAGGGGTCCACGTCGTGGGCCGGCGCGCCGTGGCTGCAGCGTGCAAACCGGACAACACAGGCAGGGAGTCTCCCCCGATAGCGGCCCGCGCGTATTCAACTTGAGCGCTGTCACCGCAGCGATGCCCTGCCATGACGTGACACTCACCCCGGCTGGCCGATCCTGATCGCGATGAATACCGCCG
>NZ_DJUS01000186.1:0-3136 GCF_002438365.1 Pseudomonas sp. UBA6276 | reverse complement strand
GCGATGAATACCGCCGTCGCTGCCGCACCACCGCTCACTGCCGTCCCGCCCGCGTCGCTGGCCGCCCGTTACGCTGGCGTGCGCGCCCGCACGGTCGCGCTGGCCGCCCCGCTGAGCGCTGAGGACGCCATGGTGCAGAGCATGGCCGATGCCAGCCCGGCCAAATGGCACCTGGCCCACACCACCTGGTTCTTCGAGCGCTTCGTGCTGGCCACCCGGCCCGGCTACGCCCCGATCGATGCGGACTGGCATTACCTGTTCAACAGCTATTACCAGAGCATCGGCCCGGCGCATGCGCGTCCGCAGCGCGGGCTGCTCTCGCGCCCGTCACTGGATGAGGTGCTGCATTTCCGCGCCGAGATCGACCAGCGCGTGATCACCGCACTGCAGGCCGGCAGCCTGAGCGAACAGGCCCAGCATCAGCTGCTGCTCGGCCTGCATCACGAGCAGCAGCACCAGGAGCTGCTGCTGACCGATATCAAGCACGCGTTCTGGTCCAACCCGCTGCAGCCGGCCTACCGCGAGGATCTGGCGATGGCACCGGCCCGTGCGCTGCCGCTGCGGTGGCTCAGCAGTCCCGAGCGGATCGTGGAGATTGGCGCGCCGGTCTGGCCCACCCAGCCCACATTCGCCTATGACAACGAATCGCCTGTACACCGCGCGTTGGTCCCGGCGCATGCGCTGGCCAACCGCCCGGTCAGCAATGAGGAGTACCGGCGGTTCGTGCAGGCCGGTGGCTACCGCGAGCCGCGCTGGTGGATGAGTGAAGGGTGGACGCTGTGCCAGGACCAGCATTGGCAGCATCCGCTGTACTGGGATGACGCACTGGAGCGCGAGTTCACCCTGGGGGGCTGGCGCCCGCTCGATCCGCACGCACCGGTCTGCCACCTCAGTTACTTCGAAGCCGACGCCTACGCGCGCTGGCAGGAGGCCCGTCTGCCCACCGAGTTCGAATGGGAGGCGGCCACCGCCGGTCGCCCGCTGCGGGGTCGCTTCGCCGATGCCGATCAGTTCCACCCCGGTGGGGCCGAAGAGGACGGCGACATCGTTCAATTGTTCGGCGATGTCTGGGAATGGACCAGCAGCGCCTACGGACCATATCCGGGCTTCCGCACCTTCCCGGGCAACCTGGGCGAGTACAACGGCAAGTTCATGTGCGGGCAGTGGGTGCTGCGCGGGGGCAGCTGTGCCACCCCGGCCGATCATCTGCGCGCCAGCTACCGCAATTTCTTCGCACCGTCGGCCCGGTGGCAGTTCGCCGGCCTGCGCCTGGCCCGGGACATCGCATGAGTTCGGTCCGTGATGCACTCGAGGCGTTGACCGATCTGCAGCCGGACCGTGATCAGATCACCGCCGACATCCTGCGCGGCCTCTCGTCCACGCCGCGGCAGCTGCCGTCCAAGTATTTCTACGATGCGCAGGGCTCGGCGCTGTTCGAGCAGATCACCCAGCAGCCGGAGTACTACCCGACCCGCACCGAGCTGCAGCTGCTGCAGGAGTGCGCGCGCGACATCGCCAAGGTGGTCGGGCCCCGCGTGCATGTGGTCGAACTGGGCAGCGGCAGCGGGCGCAAGACCGAACTGCTGCTGCATGCGCTGCGCGATCCGGTGGCCTACACCCCGATCGAGATCTCCCGCGCCGCGCTGCTGGACAGCATCACCCGGCTGGCCCCCTCGCTGCCGGAGATCGAAATGCTGCCGGTCTGCGCGGATTTCACCCAGCCGGTGCAGTTGCCGTCACCGCAGCGCGAGCCGGCACGCCACCTGGTGTTCTTCCCCGGTTCGACGCTGGGCAACTTCGCCCATGACGATGCCATCGCACTGTTGAAGGCGATGCGCCAGACCATGGGTCCCGATGGCATGGCCCTGATCGGCATCGACCTGCACAAGGATGCGGGGCTGATCGAGGCTGCCTACAACGATGCCGCCGGCGTCACCGCCGACTTCACCCTGAACCTGCTGCGCCGGCTCAATCGCGACATCGGCAGCGATTTCGATCTGGACGGTTTCCGCCACCGCGCCCGCTACAGCGTGCCGCGCCTGCGCATCGAAACCGAACTGGTCAGCCAGCGCGACCAGCGCGTGCAGGTGGACGGGCAGAGCTTCGCGTTCGCCGAAGGCGAAGCGATGACCGTCGAATACAGCCACAAGTACACCGATGCGGTGTTCGCGGCGATGGCCGCTGCCGCGGGCCTGCGGGTCACCGCCCACTGGAACGCGACCGATCCCGCCTTCGGCCTGCGCCTGCTGCAGCCGGTCTGATCCGCGCGGCATTGCCGCTATGATGCAGGTCCACTGGCTGCAAGGATTCCGCCAATGCGATGGTTGCCCCTGTTGTTGGCCGGGCTGTGGGTCGGCGCACCGTCGCTGGCGGTGGCCGCGCCGGATGCGTTTGCCAGCTGCCTGGTCACGCTCAAAGCGCAGGCCGGCAAGCAGGGCATCCATGCCGAGCGCTTCGACGTGCTCACTGCCGGGCTCACCCCGGATCCCAGCGTGCTGCCCCTGCTCGATGCACAGCCGGAGTTCACCACCCCGCTGTGGGATTACCTGGCCGCCCTGGTGGATAGCCAGCGCGTCGACGATGGACGCGCCCGTCTGGTCGAGCACCGTGATCTGCTGGCCCGCGTGTCGGCCGAGTACGGTGTCGATGCCGCCACCATCGTCGCCGTGTGGGGTGTGGAGAGCGATTACGGCCGCGTGTTCGGCAAGCGCCCGCTGCTGCAGTCGCTGGCCACGCTGTCCTGCGAAGGCCGTCGCCAGCCCTTCTTCCGCGGTGAACTGCTGGCCCTGCTCAGGCTGATCGACGGCGGTGACCTGCGTGCCGAAGGGCTGACCGGTTCGTGGGCCGGCGCCTTCGGCCATACCCAGTTCATGCCGTCCACCTATGCCCGCATCGCGGTCGACGGCGACGGCGATGGACGTCGCGATCTGGTCGCCTCCATTCCCGACGCCCTGGCCTCCACCGCCAACTATCTCAAGAAGGCCGGCTGGCGCACCGGGCAGCCGTGGGGCATGGAAGTGAAGATTCCGGCCGGCTTCAATGCCAGCCTGGCCGGCCGCACCCAGCGCAAACCGCTGGCCGACTGGCGCGCGCTGGGCATCCTCCCGGTGGCGGGCGGCGCGTTGGCCCCGGCCGG
>NZ_DJUS01000187.1:6731-19643 GCF_002438365.1 Pseudomonas sp. UBA6276 | reverse complement strand
CGATGTAGTCGTTCTGGCTGCGTGGGCCGTCGCACAGCTCGCGGAATTCGAACCAGGCCACATCATCACAGGTGCGCAGCGCGCGGATCTCGCGATTCTCGATCATCAGGGGGTCGTTCTCGACCACCTTGGTGCTGTTGTGGGTCAGCGCCTTGAAGCTTTCGCGCATGCTCGCCTGGGCGGCTTCGTTGAGCGGCGAGTGGAACAGCTCGGCCTGCTCCAGGTGACGCAGGCGATAGTCGACGCCGCTGTCGACGTTGACGATCTCGGTGTGCTCCTTGATCAGCGCGATCGCTGGCAGGAAGCGCGCTCGCTGCAGACCGTCCTTGTACAGGCCGTCGGGCACGATGTTGGAGGTCGCCACCAGCGTCACGCCGTTCTTGAACAGCTCTTCCATCAAGGTGCCCAGGATCATCGCGTCGGTGATGTCCGAAACGAAGAATTCGTCGAAGCAGATCACCCGAGCCTCGTCGGAGAACCGCTTGGCGATCACCGTCAGTGGGTTCTTCACGTCCTTGAGGGTTTTCAGTTCCTCGTGCACGCGCTTCATGAAGCGGTGGAAGTGCGTACGCACTTTCTGCTCGAACGGCAAGGCGTCGAAGAAGGTGTCGACCAGGTAGGTCTTGCCGCGGCCGACGCCGCCCCAGAAGTAAATCCCCTTGACCAGCTTGGGTTCCTTCTTGCCGAACAGCTTGCCGAACACGCCAGGTTTGCTGTGCCCGGCGGCGACCAGATCGTCGTACAGACGCTGCAGGTGGCGGACGGCATTTTCCTGGGCGGCGTCGTGGAAGAATTCGGGACGTTTGAGATCGGCTTGGTATCGTTCTAGGGGCGTCATATTCGTTAGCAAGGCAACAAAAACGGGCCGTCACTGTAGCGACGGCCCAGGATAATGGCAATGAGCTTTGCGACAGGGTGTCGCATCACTCCCCTTGGGGCTGCAGTGCCTTGCGCAACGCCTGAATGGCGGTATCGCGGGCCTCTGTCGTGGTGAACGTCGGGCCATCGGCCACGCAGGTGTCGTCCAGCCACAGCGTGAAGCTTTCGGCATCGCTGCGGATGTCCAGTTCACCGCCCTGCTGCAATTGCTTGCTGACCTGCCCGGCCGCCTTGCCGTCGACGAAGCTGCGCGACAGCAGCAGTTGCTCGCCGCTGGCGTCGAGCAGACGGAAGCGGAAGCTGCCGTCGTCGTCACGGAAGCTGACGAAGCGTGCAGCCTTGGCGGCTTTCTTCTTGCCTGCCGTGGTCACCTGCACCTGCTCGCGGAAGGAGCGCAGCCCTACCGCCTCGCGGAGCTCACCCAGGAACGGCGTAGCAACGGCTCGCGCTTTGGCGGCGCCGGCCAGAAGGATGTCTTCCAGTTCCGCCGGGCGCTCGATGAAGTGGTGATAACGCTCGCGGGCTTCACCCAGCTCGGCATCGAGCAGGTTGAACAGGCGCGCCTTGGCCTCGCCCCAACCCAGGCCTTCGCGCAGCGCGGCATGGAACTCGGCGCTCTGCTCGGGTGTGGCGAAGGCCTGGAACAGGGTGAACAGGTGCGAATTGTCCGGGTCCTTAGCTTCGCCCGGCGCGCGCGAGTCGGTGACGATGCGCGAGATGGCGTCTTTCATGTCCTTGGCGCTGGTGAACAACGGGATGGTGTTGTCGTAGCTCTTGGACATCTTGCGCCCGTCCAGGCCGGGCAAGGTGGCGACGCTTTCCTCGATCAACGCCTCGGGCATGACGAAGAACTCGCGGCCCTTGCCGAACAGGTGGTTGAAGCGCTGGCCGATGTCGCGGGCCATCTCCACGTGCTGGATCTGGTCGCGGCCGACCGGCACCTTGTGCGCATTGAACATCAGGATGTCGGCGGCCATCAGCACCGGATAGCTGTACAGGCCCATGGAGATGCCGGCATCGGGGTCCTCACCGGTTTCGACGTTCTTGTCCACCGACGCCTTGTAGGCATGGGCGCGGTTGAGCAGGCCCTTGGCGGCCACGCAGGTCAGCAGCCAGGTCAGTTCCGGGATTTCCGGGATATCGGACTGCCGATAGAACGTCACCCGCTCCACATCCAGACCCGACGCCAGCCAGGTGGCCGCGATTTCCAGACGCGAGCGCTGGATACGCAGCGGGTCATCGCATTTGATCAGGGCATGGTAATCGGCCAGGAAATAGAACGAGTCAGCGTCACTCTGGCGACTGGCAACAATCGCCGGGCGGATGGCGCCGGCATAGTTGCCAAGGTGAGGCGTGCCAGTGGTGGTGATACCGGTCAGGATACGAGTGGTCATGGGTCGATTCTTGTTCAGGAGCCGTGGACGGGCATCAGTTCGAAAGACGCGGCAGCAGCAGATCCTTGAGGTCGGTCAGCTTGCCGTGGAAAAAGTGCCCGCATTCTGCCACTTTCAGCAGCTCGTGGGGGCGCTCGAGCTTGTCGGACCAGTCGTAGACGAGCTGTGGATCGACCACTTCGTCGGCATCCGGCTGGATCACGGTCAACGTGGCCTGCTGCGGCAAGCGCTCGGTTAGCCGCATCACCGCTGGAGCGACCATGAACAACTGCTGCACCGCTTCGCCTTCAGCCTCCAGGCGGCCAGCCAGGGTGGCTGCCACGAAACCGCCGAAGGAAAAGCCCAGAATCGTCAGCGGCAGTTCGGGGTGTTTCGCTCGAAGCCAGCGGGCCACGGCCCAGGCATCGTCGACTTCGCCGCTGCCCATGTCATGGCTTCCGGCGCTGGCGCCGACGCCGCGGTAGTTGAAGCGCAGCGTCAGCATGCCGGCATCGCGAGCGGTGCGTTGCAAGGTGGACACCACCTTGTTGAGCATGGTCCCGCCCTGTACCGGATTGGGGTGGCAGATCAAGGCGATGCCCGTAGCATCGGCGGTGTCGAGGTACAACGCTTCGAGTGGGCCCTGCGGGCCGTCGATGAAAACTGCGGTTTCGCGGATGAGCAAGGGGTGAACTCCGTGACCCCAACAGGGGTCGACTCGTCTAGCTGGAAGATTCTGGCCTGTGAAATTGCGCACGTGCGCGGTATACAGCGCAGGTCCGAGCCGTTAACGTAAAGCAAAGCCGTTTATAGAGGAAGGACTCGTGGAACTCTCGCTCTTAGTTTGGTTGTTGCCAACCCTGGCCCTGGTGGTCGGTGTGGTCATCGGTTTTGCCGTCGCGCGCCTGGCACCCCGTGCCGTACCCAATGGCACACAGCGTCAGCTCGATGATATCCAGGAACGTTTCGATACCTACCAGAACGAGGTGGTCACCCATTTCAACAGCACCGCGATCCTGGTCAAGAAACTGACCCAGAGCTATCAGGAAGTGCAGGACCACCTGGCCGAAGGCGCCGACCGTCTGGCCCTGGACGAACTCACTCGCCAGCGCCTGCTCGCCGCCCTGCATTCGGACGCGCCGCAGCCCCACCGCGAGCGCCTGACACCGCCGCGCGATGCCGAGCCACCTCGCGACTATGCGCCCAAGGCAGCGAACTCGCCTGGCATGCTGGACGAGCAATACGGCCTGAAGCGCAAGTAAGGCGGCCCGTTCGATCAGTGTGAAGAATGCGGCAAAAACAAAACGGGGCCTGAATCATCAGGCCCCGTTTTTTTTCATGCCCCGACCAACGATGGGCCGAGCGCCAGGCTCAGAGCGCTAGGTACACTTCATCGTAAGGCGGCGCGATTTCGCTGCGCAGTATCCCGATCCATTTGCCGTGGGTTGCTTCGTCGGTCTTTTGCTTCTCGAATCCGTCGAAGCGTTGATCCACGGTTTTCAAGTGTGCCGCGGTGTAGGCATCACGAGGGCCGCGTGGATGCGCGTAGTGAAAGTGGGCGTACCACAAGGGTTTTCCCGCCGTGTCGGCCACCAGGTATTCCTCCAGATAGCCGGGCGAGCGCTTGAGCTTGCTGCGAGCCCCCACGCGGCTGATCCGTGCTGCACCCTGACGGTACAGATAGTCAACCCGGGCCGCCGCCGGGGGCTGCCATTTGACCATGTGGATGTGGATCAGGCGCCCCTCTTCGTTCAACTCGGCGGCCTTGTCACGAAACAGCTGTGCGCGGCCATGGGCTGATGTCTGCTGACTGGTGGCCTCGTCCACCTCATTGTCGCGGGTCAGTTGCTGTTCGACGGCATCGGCCGCGTCATTCAACTGCTGTGCATACAGCCGTAGCCGATCCTCGACTTCCACCGGCAGATAGGGCTTTTGCGCTTCCTTCCAGGCCGTACGGGTCTGCTGGTCGGCACCGTGCAACAGCTGGTTGCCACGCCGGATCGCCGCGTTCAGCGAGCGGCCTGCCGGTCGTGGACGCGCCACCTCGGGTGTTTTCAGCGCCTCCCAATCAGCCTGTGCCGGATCCTTGCCAAACGAGGCCAGAACTTTCTTTTCGATGGGGTCGATCACGTCGACGATGTCGCGATCGGTGACGGCAACCTTGGTCCGACGCTGCCCGACCACCAGCCCTCTGTGACGGGTCACGAAGATGTTCTTGTGACGCGCCTGCTGGCGCTGCTTGCGGGTCATCTTGAACTGTTCGCGGATCAGCGGCACCAGCGCGGCCTGGGCACTGTCGCGCAATTCCTGAATCAGGCCGGCCAGGCGCAGACGCGCAGGCTCGTGCAACTGCTCGCCATGCTCATTGGTATAGAACGCCAGGGATTGCTGGGCAGCCTCATATTGCAGGTCCAGACTGTTGAGCAATTCGACCCGATCGTTGAGGGAGTATTCGGCGGTTTCTTCCAGTGCGGCATGGGTCTGCGCCGCCAGGCGAACCGGCTCGGCCACCGAGTCCATCATCCGATCAGCCACTTGCGAGGTGGCGATATGGCGGATGCTGGTCAGCGCCAGGCCATCCACCAGCAGGCCGATCCAGCGTCGGATCGACAAGGCCTCGATCCAGTTTGCGGCCAGTTTCTCCAGTGCTGTCGCGCCTTCGATCGGCATGCGCCGCAGCTGCTCTTTCCACTGGGTGAGTTCTTTGCTCAGTTGAACCTGCTTGTCGAGGATATCGATACTGTCGCTGACATAATCGAAAAACAGTCGAGACTGCTGCTCGCTCATGTCTGAGCCGTCCAGAAGCGCACTGATGTCATCGGCCCTGTCGCGATAATCCAGACTTTTGTAGCGCAGGTTGATGACCTCTTCCTGGCCCACCTCACACAATTGGAACAGCAGGCTGGCCTGCTCCTTGGCACGGTTGCCGTAGGGCTCGAGCTGGTTGAGCTCCAGACTGACCGCAAGTACCTGGCGCAACGCGGCCAGATAATTGCCGGTCGCCTCGCTCAGGGCATTGCGCAGCCCTCTGAGGCGTTCGCTGTCCTTGGCCTCGAAGGCACGGTTGACCTTGCGCAATACCGCGTTGACCTGTTCGTGCAAAGACGAGCGCTTCTGATTGAATTCAATGATCTGCTGGTCACAGGCCTGCATCCGCTGTCGATTGGCTGCCCGCAGTGCCGCAATGCTGCGCTTGGGTCCACCGCCGCGTAGACGCAGGTGCAGATCCAGACGCCAGCGCCCGACTTCATCGCGCTCCACCCAGGGCCCCGGTGTCTGCGGGCGAGCGGCATCGATGATGCGCACCCGCCCATCATCGACCATGACCTGATAGAAATGCCCCTCCAGTGGCAACAGCCAGCGCTCACCATCCAGGTACAAACCGCGCAACGCACCATGTGGCAGGGGCTCGGGCATCGGCTGCGGAGCAGCAACGCGGTAGCTGGCCAACGCAGTGGCATCCTCGGGGCTGAGCCGGTGCTGGGCACGCGCCCAGGAAAAACTCAGGTGCGCGTTGGCGTCGAAGGCCTGCACCGGTGTCAGTGATAACTGCGTCGTCACCACCGCCTTTGCAGGTACGGGCAGTACCGGCTGGCGAAACTCGCGGATCGCCATGGCCCGCTCGGAGGTATGAATCAGCAATACCAACGCAATGTTGAAGAGCAGGTCCACCAGTTGATCATCTGCCGCAGTCTTGTCGCCGCTGGCCTGCGCGACCAGCGTGACGTTGCTCGCGGCCATGGCCTGGATCAGCCAGCCGGCGGTGGCCAAGGGTCCCGAAAGAACGGGCAAGAGCGCGTTGAACACGGTCCAGCCCAGCGCGCGATAACCGATCCAGCGGCTTTCCTCACTGGAAATCGACTGCCGATCAGCCACCGTGATCAGGGCATTCGCGCTGCCCTGGTACAGCTCGGCCAATACATCGCCACCCAGGGCGATGCCCTTCAAGGTGGCTGCAACAGGAACGCTGAGCGGCGCATAGTCCGAACCTTGGCCGAACCGCACCAGGTGCGGCTGATGAAAGCCACCGTTGGCGTATCGGGCACGGGCCGGGGCATCGAGCCAGTCGAGCACGCTACGCTGCACCTCGCCCTCCTCGGCGATGGCCTCGAACAGAGCCGCGCGGTCCGAGTATTGGATCAACGTCGGCTGCATGAGCGGGCGGTACAGCACCTGCAGACCGGAACCGTCGGTGGCGGCGATGACATACATGTTGCAGACCCTGTCGACCTTCATGTCCGCCCCGGGCAGTATGCCGAGCGCCTGAATGCCCACACTGATGCCTTCGATTTCAGCGTTGCCTGCAGCCTCCATGATTCCGGCTACGTACTTCCAACCCAAGCGGGTGAACCCGCACAGCCCGCGGATGCTGTTTTCCAATGCCAACATGGGTAATTGGCACTGTAACTGACTGGCGAACAAGCCTTGGCGCCGAGTGGACTCGCCGGGGTTCTGCAGCAGTTTCTCCTTGAGCAACGCCAGGTAGCCGCCTGCGGCGTCGGTCCTGGTGACCAAGGCCTGGATACTGGTCTCGTCGACCCAGGCAGGCAGCGTGACACCCGCCTTGGGCTGGATCAGCAAGCGCCCCTGAGGTCGGCCCGAGAGGTTGTAAAGAGCAAGGTCCACAAGGCTGATGACATGATCCTCCAAGGTCATGTCACCGGCATTGACGATGCTCAACTGCGCGTTCGGCACCGTCAGGATATGCACTTCGATGTCATCGACAGCGCCGAGCATTGCATGCGGATGGTCCAGGGCGATCTGTCTGATCAGCGCTTGTTCGGCAAAGTCGGTGATGGTGGGGATGCCGTCCAGAAACGATGCCTGTTGCTGCTGTTCGCGCAAGGTGGCCAACGTTGCCAGGTACAACGAGAACTCTCGGCGTTGCGCGTCATCGGCCTTCGTCAGCCATGCTGGCAAACCCGCCTGCACGGCTTGCAGGCGAGCGCGCTCTTCGGCGCTGTCGATATCGAACAGGCATGTCACATGCTCGGTGCCCCGCTCCAGAGCCCCTGCCCCGAGGCCATTGGTTCGGCAATAAGTCCCCAGTGTCTGCACCGCTTCGAGTTGTTGCTCCAGAATGGCCTGGGCCTGCGCCTCGAAGATGTTGCCCGTGGGCGAATACAGCGCCAGCTCCAGCGCCGGGCCGGTGACCGCATGCCCCAGGTGCATGGCGAATGCATCGGCCATCGCCTGTAAGGTCGGGAAGCTCTCAAGCCCGTTGACCGGGGTGTACATCAGCAACACTTCGCCGCCCTGGCTGCCGACCCGCCGGCGGATGATCAAGGCGTGGGTGAGTTCGGCGTGGCGCTGCAACGGCACGCCCATGGCTTGGACACTGACCAGGCTCGCTTCGATGGTGTCTGCAGCGTACAGCGCGCGCTGACGGGCGCCTGGCATCGTGACCAGCAGCATGGCAGTAGCGCCTTGGTCGTTGCTCAGGCGACCTGCCGTCTGCTCGCGTTCAATGCTGTGCTGGAGCCTGGACTGCAGCGCGCTGCCCAGCCATTGCCAGCGATTGCCTCCTGCCGACTCGGTCGCGTCCCAGTAAGTACACAACGCTTCGCTGTAGGCTTGCAGTATCTGCGGGCCCCACTCGTTGACGATGCCCTGCACCTGAGTCATGTCCACGGCCAGCGCGCTCGGGTTTTCGGCGCCTGCCTGTGCAGTGAGAAAGTGGTAGCCCTGAACGAGAATGATGTTTTCATCATGCAGAAAGCGGTCGACCAGAGCATCGACCAGCAGCAGCTTGCGATACCCAGCGAACGATGCCGCGCTCGTTGGGCCGATGGGCTCGAACAGATGAACATGGGAAAAATCCACATCCAACTTCGGGTACTGGACGGCGAACTGTGTTTTCAGGACCTGCAGCGCGACATCGCGCAACGAGGGGCGGCTGGCGAAACGCTTGCTGACACTGCTGGCCATGGGGGCGGATCGAGCGATTTCACCGCTCAGGGAAAGAAGATGGGTCACGGGGGCTGGCGCCTTCAAGAATGTATGAAAGCGCATCAGGCACCGTTCAGCGCCCTGCCCGGTGGTAGACAGTTAGTCACCGTAAACAAAAGACCCCGCCGAAGCAGGGTCCTTTGACGCTTCGCAACGCTTAGATCGCGCCGCGGCTACGCAGCAGATCCAGGACTTGCTTGACGCCTTCCTCGACGGACGAGGCCTGGGTGTCGATCACCAGATCGGCATTCAACGGCACATCGTAGGGGAAAGACTCGCCCGGGATGTTGTCCTGATCCGCAGCGTACAGACCCTGCGGGTCGCGTTCGCGGCACACCAGCGGCGAGGCCTGGACGTAGACGGTCAGCAGCCGATCGGCGCCGATCAGGTCACGCGCCTGCTCACGGCCAGCTGCATCAGGCGCCACGAAGGCGGCCAGGGTCACCAGCCCTGCTTCGTTGAACTGGCGCGCCACGTGAGCGGCACGACGCCAGTTTTCGGTACGTCCGGCGCGGTCCTGTGGCAGACCTTTGTTCAGGTCATGCCGCAGGTTCTGGCCATCGAGCACGAACACTGCGCGGCCCATGTCGAACAGCTTGCGCTCGACGGCATAGGCCAGGGTGCTCTTGCCCGCGCCCGACAGACCGCTGAACAGCACGGTAGCCGGTTGCTGGCCGAAGCGCTGGGCGCGTTCCTCGGTGGTTACATGAGCGGAACGACCGTGGGACTTGCCGCCCTGGGTGGCGGCTGCCGGTGCGATGATCATGCCGGCGCCGACGGTGCCATTGGTCAGGCGGTCGATGATGATGAACGCGCCGGTGGTGCGGTTGCTGTCGTAACCGTCCAGAGCGATGGCGCTGTCCAGCGACACCTTGACCTTGCCGATCTCGTTGAGCTGCAGCGCACTGGCCGGGCCTTCGGCCAGGGTGTTAACATCGACCTTGTGCACGATGCTGGCGATCGAACCCGGCACGTAGCTAGTAGCGCGCTTGATGTCGTACTTCTTGCCCGGCAGCATCGGCTCTTCGGCCATCCACACCAGCATGGCTTCGAAGCTGTCGGAGACGGTCGGCACGTTGGCGGCATGCACCAGCAGGTCGCCACGGGAGATGTCGATCTCGTCTTCCATGGTCAGGGTCACGGCCTGGCCGGGACCGGCGTGTTCCAGCTCACCCTCGAAGGTGACGATGGATTTGACCCGGCTGCTCTTGCCCGAAGGCAACACCACCACTTCGTCGCCCTTGTGCACGATACCGCTGGCCAAAGTGCCGGCGAAGCCGCGGAAGTTCAGGTTCGGTCGGTTGACGTACTGAACCGGGAAACGCAGGTCGTCGAAGTTGCGATCGGCCGCCACTTCCACGGTTTCCAGAATCTCCATCAGGGTCTGCCCGGTGTACCACGGCGATTGCTCGCTGCGGTTGACCACGTTGTCGCCCTTGAGCGCCGACATCGGCACGAAGGCCAGTGTGATCGGCTGCAGGCCGATGGCTTCGGCGAACTTGAGGTAGTCGGCCTTGATCTGCTCGAACACACCTTCATCGAAGCCCTTGAGGTCCATCTTGTTGATGGCCACAACGATGTGCTTGATGCCCAGCAGGGACGCGATGTAGCTGTGCCGGCGGGTCTGGGTCTGCACGCCGTAGCGGGCATCGACGAGGATGATCGCCAGGTCGCAGGTGGACGCGCCGGTGGCCATGTTGCGCGTGTACTGCTCATGGCCCGGGGTGTCGGCGATGATGAACTTGCGCTTGGCCGTGGAGAAATAGCGGTAGGCGACATCGATGGTGATGCCCTGCTCGCGCTCGGCCTGCAGGCCGTCGACCAGGAGCGCCAGGTCGACTTCTTCACCCGTGGTGCCGGATTTCTTCGAGTCGCGAGTGATGGCTTCCAGGTGATCTTCGTAGATCATCTTGGAATCGTGCAACAGGCGCCCGATCAGGGTGCTCTTGCCGTCGTCGACGTTGCCGCAGGTAAGGAAGCGCAGCAGTTCCTTGCGTTCGTGCTGGGCCAGGTAGGCGAGGATGTCCTCGCTGATCAATTCGGATTGGTGCGACATGTTCTGACCCTGCTTTAGAAGTAGCCCTGACGTTTCTTGTCTTCCATGGAACCGGCGCCATCGTGATCGATGACCCGGCCCTGGCGCTCGGACGTTCGCGTCAGGAGCATTTCCTGAATGATGTCGGTGAGGCTTTCGGCCTCGGACTCCACCGCGCCCGTCAACGGGTAGCAGCCAAGGGTACGGAAACGCACTTTCTTCTTGACGATGCTGGCCTTCTCTTCCTCACTGAGGTGCTCGAGGATGCGGTCGTCATCGATCATGATCAGCGTGCCGTTCTTCTCGATCACTTCGCGTTCGGCAGCGAAGTACAGCGGCACGATCGGGATGCCTTCCAGGTAGATGTACTGCCAGATGTCGAGCTCGGTCCAGTTCGACAGAGGGAACACACGGATCGATTCGCCCTTGTTGACCTTGCCGTTGTAGACGTTCCACAGCTCCGGACGCTGGTTCTTCGGATCCCAGCGGTGCTTGCTGTCGCGGAACGAATAGACCCGCTCCTTGGCCCGCGACTTCTCTTCGTCGCGGCGCGCACCCCCAAAGGCGGCGTCGAAGCCGTGCTTGTCCAGCGCCTGTTTCAGGCCCTGGGTCTTCATGATGTCGGTGTGCTTGGAGCTGCCGTGGGTGAAGGGGTTGATGCCCTGCGCCACGCCTTCGGGATTGACGTGCACCAACAGGTCCAGGCCCAGTTCCTCGACCATGCGATCGCGGAACTTGTACATTTCCTGGAACTTCCACTGGGTGTCGACGTGCATCACCGGGAACGGCAGCTTGCCGGGGAAGAAGGCCTTGCGCGCCAGATGCAGCATCACGGCCGAGTCTTTGCCGATGGAGTACAACATCACCGGGTTATCGAACTCAGCGGCCACCTCACGAATGATGTGGATGCTTTCCGCCTCCAGCTGTTTCAGATGCGTCAGTTTGTCGACCATGGCTACTCACGGAATACAGTCTTTATGGACGGCCTGCGGGCCGTGTTCGAGCCGGGCACTTTAACACGGCGTATGGGTGGGTCGTGGGAGGTGGTTAGATCGAAGGGGTATATCAATATGCCTTGTGGTTTGGAGGTTCTGGCATGGCTTCCCCCCCCCCTCGCGGTCACAATGTGGGAGCGGGTCTCTGCCCGCGAATCGGCACTACGGTCCACCTATCAGATGGGATTGGGGCAGTCGATGAACACATGCTCGAGCGCAAAGCGCCGTGCCAGGTAATCGCCCAGCGCCTGGACCCCATAGCGTTCGGTGGCATGATGCCCGGCGGCGATGAAGCTGATGTCGTTCTCGCGCGCGCTGTGAAAAGTCTGCTCGGACGCCTCGCCACTGATGTACAGGTCGACACCGGCCGCAATCGCACGGTCGATGTAGCCCTGCCCGCCACCGGTGCACCAGCCCACGCGCCGGATCTTTTCGCTGCCTTCGATCAGCAACGGCTCACGGCCCAGCACTTCCTGCACGCGGCGAGCGAAGTCGCGCGGGTGCATCGGTTCGGGCAATGAGCCGATCAGCCCCACCACGCGGCTGTCGGCCGGGTCCAGCGGACCTTCCACCGTGAGCTCCAGCTGCCGCGCCAGCTGCACGTTGTTGCCCACTTCGGCGTGCACATCCAAAGGCAGGTGATAGGCCAACAGGCTGATGTCGTGTCTGAGCAACGTCTTCAGACGTCGCTGTTTCATGCCGACCACGCAGGGGTTCTCGCCCTTCCAGAAATAGCCATGATGCACCAGCACCAGATCGGCCTTGACTTCCACCGCGGCATCGAGCAACGCCTGGCTTGCCGTGACCCCACTGATGATACGCATGACCTGCGGGCGCCCTTCCACCTGCAAACCATTGGGACAGTAATCCTGGATCTTCGCGCTGCCCAGATAACGGTCGGCTTCTTCGACCAACGTGTTCAGTGCCACAGCCATAAAAGTCTCCACAAAGGCAGTTCAGCGCGGCGCGAGCGCCCGTATAATGCCGGCCATTATGGCGCTCCCGCGCCTCGAAGAAACAGCCCCTCGCTACCTTCCAGGATTGTCCCCATGTTCAAGGCCTTGCGCTTCTTTGGTTGGCCGCTGTTGACCGGTATATTGATCGCCCTGCTGGTTATCCTGCGCTTTCCGCAATGGGTGGGCCTGCCCAGCCAGGACGTCAACCTGCAGCAGGCGCCGCAAAGCGCCAGCGTCATCCAGGGTCCGGTGTCCTACGCCGACGCCGTGGCCATTGCCGCCCCCGCCGTGGCGAATCTCTACACCACCAAAGCGGTCAACAAGGGCGCTCACCCGCTGTTCGAAGATCCGCAGTTCCGCCGCTTCTTCGGCGACAACCTGCCCAAGCAGCGGCGCTGGGAATCGAGCCTGGGCTCGGCGGTGATCATGAGCCCGGAAGGCTACCTGCTCACCAACAACCACGTGACCGCAGGTGCCGACCAGATCGTGGTGGCGCTCAAGGACGGACGTGAAACCCTCGCCCGGGTGATCGGCAGTGATCCGGAGACGGACCTGGCAGTGCTCAAGATCGATCTGAAGAACGTTCCGGCCATCACCATCGGGCGTTCCGACGGCATCCGCATCGGCGATGTCGCCCTGGCCATCGGTAACCCGTTCGGGGTCGGCCAGACGGTGACCATGGGCATCATCAGCGCCACCGGTCGCAACCAGCTGGGCCTCAACAC
>NZ_DJUS01000187.1:0-6603 GCF_002438365.1 Pseudomonas sp. UBA6276 | reverse complement strand
GCGCTGGAGGTGATGAAATCGATCATCGAACATGGCCAGGTGATTCGCGGCTGGCTGGGCATCGAAGTGCAGCCGATGACCGAGGAGCTGGCCGAGTCGTTCGGCATCAAGGACCGGCCAGGCATCGTGGTCGCAGGCGTCTTCCAGGGCGGCCCGGCACAGAAAGCCGGTTTGCAACTGGGCGACGTCATCCTCAGCATCAATGGCGAGGCGGCCGGCGATGGACGTCGGTCGATGAATCAGGTGGCCCGCACCAAACCAGGCGACCGGATCGCCATCCAGGTGATGCGCAAGGGCAAGGAGCTCACCTTGAACGCCGAGGTGGGCCTGCGCCCGCCACCGGCGCCGGCGGCGGTGAAGAAGGAGGAAAAGTAGGCCCTGCAACCGCAACGTGCAGCGGTCGACCCGCTGCACCGCCCGATCAATATGGATCAAGGTCTGCGTGAAACTTACAGCGCGTCCAGCAACGCCTGATTCTGCTCCGGCGTACCAATGCTGATCCGCAGGAACTGGGCAATGCGTTCCTGCTTGAAGTGCCGCACGATCACACCTTTCTCCCGCAGGCGAGCGGCGATGCCCGCCGCGTCCTGTTCGGGATGATGGGCGAAGATGAAGTTGGCCGCCGAAGGCAGCACGTCGAACCCGCGCTGATGCAGCCCTTCGACCAGTTTTTCCCGGCTGGCGATGACCTTGGCGCAGGTGTCTTCGAAGTAGGCCGTGTCGGCGAAGGCCGCAGCGGCGCCGGCAACGGCGATGCGGTCGATCGGATAGGAGTTGAAGCTGTTCTTGATGCGCTCCAGCGCCTCGATCAGATCCGGGTGCCCCACCGCCAGGCCTACACGCAGGCCGGCCAACGAGCGTGATTTGGAAACGGTCTGGGTGACCAGCAGGTTCGGATAGCGATCGACCAGCTTGATCGCCGTTTCGCCACCGAAGTCGACGTAGGCTTCGTCCACCACAACGACCGAGTCCGGGCTGGCCTTGACGATCTGCTCGACCGCCTCCAGCGGCAACAAGCAACCGGTCGGTGCGTTCGGGTTAGGGAAGATGATCCCGGCGTTGGGCTTGGCATAGTCTTGCGCACGAATCTGGAACTGGTCATCCAGCGGCACGGCCTCGAAGGAAATACCATACAAGCCGCAATAGACCGGATAGAAGCTGTAGCTGATGTCCGGAAACAGCAGCGGTTGATCATGCTGGAACAAGCCGTGGAAGATATGCGCCAGCACCTCGTCCGAACCGTTGCCCAGAAACACCTGGTTGGTCTGCACACCGTAATAGTCCGCCACGGCCTGCTTGAGCAGATCGCTGTTGGGGTCCGGGTACAGGCGCAGGGCATCACTCAACTCGGCGCGCATGGCTTCGATCGCCTTGGGCGATGGGCCGTAGGGGTTTTCGTTGGTATTGAGCTTGACCAGGTTGGCGACCTTGGGTTGCTCGCCGGGCACGTATGGCACCAGGTCCTTGACGAAAGGGCTCCAGAATTTGCTCATGCTCACTCCCCTTTTGCCAGATCGGATTGAATACGGTATTCGGCGCTGCGGGCATGGGCGCTCAGGGATTCACCCCGGGCCAGTACCGAAGCGGTCTTACCCAGTTCGGAAGCCCCCTGCTCGGAGCAGAAGATGATCGACGAACGCTTCTGGAAGTCATAGACCCCCAGGGGCGAGGAAAAGCGCGCCGTGCCGGACGTCGGCAGCACATGGTTGGGACCTGCGCAGTAGTCGCCCAGCGCTTCACTGGTGTGACGCCCCATGAAGATGGCACCGGCGTGACGTATCTGCGGCAGCCAGGCCTGAGGATCTTCGACCGACAACTCCAGGTGCTCCGGCGCGATGCGGTTGGCCACTTCGATGGCCTGCTGCATGTCGCGGACCTTGATCAACGCGCCACGGCCGTTGATCGAGGTATTGATGATCTCGGCACGCTCCATGGTCGGCAGCAACTTGTCGATGCTGGCCGCGACCTTGTCGAGGAACTCCGCATCGGGGCTGACCAGAATCGCCTGGGCGTCTTCGTCGTGTTCGGCCTGGGAGAACAGATCCATGGCAATCCAGTCCGGATCGGTGCCGCCGTCGCAGACCACGAGAATCTCGGAAGGGCCAGCGATCATGTCGATCCCGACCTGGCCGAACACATGGCGCTTGGCCGTCGCCACATAGATGTTGCCAGGGCCGACCACCTTGTCCACCCGCGGCACGCTTTCAGTGCCGTAGGCCAGGGCCGCGACGGCCTGGGCGCCGCCGATGGTGAACACGCGGTCGACCCCGGCGATGCAGGCCGCTGCCAAGACCAGTTCGTTGACCTCGCCTCGCGGCGTGGGCACGACCATGACCACTTCGGTCACGCCCGCCACCTTCGCCGGAATGGCGTTCATCAGCACTGACGAGGGGTACGACGCCTTGCCGCCAGGCACATACAGGCCGGCGCGATCCAGTGGCGTCACTTTCTGGCCGAGCACAGTGCCATCGGCTTCGGTATAGCTCCAGGAGTCCTGCTTCTGCTTTTCGTGATACAGGCGCACCCGCTCGGCGGCGGTTTCAAGCGCTTCGCGCTGGGCCTCGGTGATGCGCGTGAGGGCCAGTTCCAGGCGCTCGCGCGGCAGGATCAGGTCGGCCATCGACGCCACCTGCAGACCATCGAAGCGCTCGGTGAACTCGACCAGCGCAGCATCGCCCCGCTCGCGCACGGCCTTGATGATGTCCAGCACCCGCTGATTGACCGAATCATCGGACACACTTTCCCAGCTCAACAGATGGTCCAGATGGCGGGCGAAGTCCGGATCAGTGGCATCGAGTCGGCGAATAGCAGTGGAAGCGGTCATGGCGGGCCTCAAATAATGGCAATTGCTCAAGCGCCGATAGATTACCAATCGATCCACATGGGCACTTGAGTTATTTGGCTATGATGCGGATAGACGGGCGCGGGTTGCGAACCCGCGCGGGAAAGTCAGCCGCGGTGTCGCGACTCCACTGCCTTGCGCAGCGTGTCGATCAACGCCTGGATGCGGGCGTGCTGCATCTTCATGGAGGCTTTGTTCACCACCAGCCGGGAGCTGATGTGGGCGATCAATTCCTGAGGTTCCAGGCCATTGGCGCGCAGGGTGTTGCCGGTGTCGACGACATCGATGATCTTGTCGGCCAGGCCCACCAGCGGTGCCAGCTCCATGGAGCCGTACAGTTTGATGATATCGACCTGACGACCCTGCTCGGCATAGTAACGCTTGGCAACGTTGACGAACTTGGTGGCGACGCGCAGACGACCCGTGGGCTCGGCGGCACCGATGGCGCCCGCCGTCATCAGCTTGCACTGGGCAATCTGCAGATCCAGCGGCTCGTACAGGCCCTGGCCGCTGTATTCGAGCAGGACATCCTTGCCGGCAACGCCCAGGTCGGCAGCACCGTGTTCGACATAGGTCGGCACATCGGTGGCGCGCACGATCAGCAGGCGCACATCGTCCTGGGTCGTGGGAATGATCAGCTTGCGGCTCTTGTCCGGGTTTTCGGTGGGCACGATGCCCGCCTCGGCCAGGAGCGGCAATGTATCGTCAAGAATGCGGCCTTTGGACAACGCAATGGTCAACATGGGAAACGTCAGTCCTTACAGGAAAGTTTCTGGCAACGCCCGGGCGCATCCCTGCGCCCGGCTCGCTTATCAGCCCGGTACGCGACGGATCTTGGCGCCCAGCATCTGCAGTTTTTCTTCGATGCACTCGTAGCCACGGTCGATGTGGTAGATGCGGTCGATCAGGGTATCGCCTTCAGCCGTCAGCGCGGAAATCACCAGGCTGGCCGAAGCCCGCAGGTCGGTGGCCATGACGGGCGCGCCCTTGAGCTTTTCGGCACCGGTGACGATGGCTGTGTTGCCTTCCACCTGGATCTGCGCGCCCATGCGGTGCATTTCGTACACGTGCATGAAGCGGTTTTCGAAGATGGTCTCGATCACGGCGCCCGTGCCTTCGGCAATGGCATTGAGCGAGATGAACTGCGCCTGCATGTCGGTGGGGAACGCAGGGTATGGCGCGGTACGGACGTTGACTGCCTTGGGCCGCTTGCCATGCATGTTCAGTTCGATCCAGTCGGCGCCCGTGGTGATCTCGGCACCCGCTTCGCGGAGCTTCTCCAACACCGCTTCGAGGATGGTCGGATCGGTGTCCTTGACCTTGACCCGGCCGCCGGTGCAGGCCGCAGCCACCAGGTAGGTACCGGTCTCGATGCGATCGGGCATGACCTTGTAGGTCGCCGAGTGCAGACGCTTGACGCCATCGATGGTGATGGTGTCGGTGCCCGCGCCCTGGACATTGCCGCCCATGGCGTTGATGAAGTTGGCCAGGTCGACCACTTCCGGCTCGCGCGCAGCGTTCTGCAGCACGCTGCGGCCGTTGGCCAGCGCCGCGGCCATCATGATGTTCTCGGTACCGGTCACGCTGACGGTATCGAAGAAGAAGTTGGCACCGCGCAGACCGCCCTCGGGGGCCTTGGCCTTGATGTAGCCGGCTTCCACGTCGATCACGGCGCCCATGGCTTCCAGACCACGGATGTGCAGGTCGACCGGACGCGAGCCGATCGCGCAACCGCCGGGCAACGCCACTTCGGCCTCACCGAAACGGGCGACCATCGGGCCCAGCACCAGGATCGAGGCGCGCATGGTCTTGACCAGTTCGTACGGCGCAACCAGGGTCTTGATGGTGCGCGGATCGATCTCCACCGCCAGCTTCTCGTCGATCACCGGCTCGATGCCCATGCGGCCGAACAGCTCGATCATGGTGGTGATGTCATGCAGGTGCGGAAGATTGGCGACCGTCACCGGCCCATCGGCCAGCAAGGTAGCGGCCAGGATCGGCAAGGCGGAGTTCTTCGCCCCGGAAATGCGGATTTCGCCATCAAGGCGAACGCCGCCAGTAATAATCAGTTTGTCCATTGGAGTCTCGACGCGGGGTGGCTCAGGAACGCTCAGCCCAGGCTGCGCTGCTGAAGAATTTCATGGTGATCGCATGGATGCTGCCATCGGCGATCCATGGGTTCAAATGAGCATAGATCTGTTGCTGGCGCTTGACCGGACTGAGCGCAGTCAGCTCGTCACTGATCACGTTCAACTGGAAATTGCAGCCTTCGCCTTCGACTTCCACCTGCACTCCGGGCAGTTTGGATTCAAGGAAACCCTTCACTTCTACAGCCTGCATGCTCAACCTCGATCGGCGCCCTGTGCGCGCGGGTCGGCCATCATACAAAAAAGCCCTCCGACTGCGAACCCCGGATTCACGGGATCAGGTCAGAGAGCTGTGCAGATGGCCAATCAATTCTGTGAAAAGAAGTCGCTCATGCCAGTGACCTGAGCGATCTGACGCATGTCGTGCGGCAATGCCTGAATCCGCACGCTCTTTCCAGCGGCCTGCGCATCGCGCATGAAGCCCAGCAACAGGGACAGGCCCACGCTGCTCGACTTTTCCACGCCGGTGCAGTCGATGACCAGCGCGGCGGCCTGGCTGGATTGAATCAGTGCCTGCCCCTGCTTGCGCAGGGCCGCACCGCAGCGGTAATCCAGCACACCGGCCAGGCTCAGTTGATCGCCCGACAGTTCGACACGACCCTGTTCCATCACTGCGCGCTCGTCGGTGCAGCTTTGTCGGTCACTTCCTTGGCCTTGGCGACTTCGCCAGCCCAACCATCGATGGTCTTGTCCAGGTCGTTGCCGTTGCGCTGCATGCTGTCGGCGAACTGATCGCGGAACAGCTTGCCGATGTTGATGCCGTTGATGATGACGTTACGCACTTTCCATTCGTTGTTCAGGTTTTCCAGGGTGTAGGAAACCGGATACACCGCCCCACCCGTACCCTTGACCTGCATGTCGACGCTGGTGCGTGTGCCGCTTTCATCCTTGGCCGGACCTACGGTGATGCCCTGGTTGTTGTACTCGAGCAAGGCGTTGCCGTAGAACTGCATCAAGCTGCGCTTGAAGTTTTCCTGGAACCGGGCCATCTGCGCGGGAGTAGCCTTGCGCGAATACTTCACGGTCATGATGCTGCGCGAAATGCCATCGGCGTCGACCACGGGACCGACGATGGTGTTGAGCGCGTCGTAGAACGCCTGCGGATTGCTGCGGTAGGTGTCGCGGTTCTTTTCCAGATCCGACAGCAATCGGTCGGTGACGCCCTGCACCACCTGATGTGCGGACACCGCAGGCGCTGCATTGGCCCACATCGGCAGCAGAGCCACCAGAACCAGCAAGCTGCGTCGCATGATCGAAAACATGGATAACTCCTTATTTGGCATCTTTGCTGACTGTATTGAGCAGGAACTTGCCGATCAGGTCTTCGAGCACCAGGGACGACTGGGTGTCATGGATGGTACCGCCGTCGGCGAGCAAGGCCTCCTCGCCACCCACACTGATACCAATGTACTTCTCGCCCAGCAGACCCGCAGTCAGGATGGAAGCAGTGGAGTCGGTGGGCAGGTTGTCCACTTTCTTGTCCAGCTGCAGGGTCACCCTTCCGGTGAAGGTGTCGCGATCCAGATCGATGGCCGTGACCTTGCCGATGGTCACACCGGCCATGGTCACCTTGGCTCTGACAGTCAAACCGGCGATATTGTCGAAATAGGCATA
>NZ_DJUS01000012.1:0-5278 GCF_002438365.1 Pseudomonas sp. UBA6276 | reverse complement strand
ACCGCCGGCCTGCAGGCCAGCGATCCGGCCCTGCGCATGCAGCTCGAAAGCCTGGCCGGACGCGGGATCAACGCCCGCAACTACCTGGTCCTGGCGACTACCAGCCAGAAGCAGGTGCTGACCGCGGCCTACCATAGCTACAAACGTTGCGGTCTGGCCGGGTGCATCCTGACCAAACTCGATGAAACGGCCTGTCTCGGCGAAGTGCTGAGCCTGGCCATCAGTCAGGAACTGCCGATTGCCTATCTTACCGATGGGCCGCGCATTCCCGACGACTTGCATCTGCCGCGCCGGCATCAGTTGGTCAGCCGTGCGGTGAGCGTGCAGATGCAAGAAGAGCCCAGCGAAGAGGCCATGGCCGATATGTTCGCGGGTCTCTACCACAGCCCCGACAAGCGAGTTGGCTGAGGTGAAGAACGTTAGGCAAGCACAATCTTCCTGCATCGTAGGGTTGCCAGGAAATACTCGAGCAATCGAACTGGCAGCCACTGGTGTGGCCTCGGTCTAGACAAGGTAAAGAACGAACATGGGCAGCATGCATCCCGTACAGGTGATCGCGGTGACCGGCGGCAAAGGCGGCGTCGGCAAGACAAATGTGTCAGTGAACTTGTCCCTGGCATTGGCCGAACTCGGCCGTCGGGTCATGTTGCTGGACGCCGACCTCGGCCTGGCCAACGTCGACGTGCTGCTGGGCCTGACCCCCAAGCGCACCCTGGCCGATGTGATCGAAGGTCGCTGCGAATTGCGCGACGTGATGTTGCAGGGGCCCGGCGGCATTCGCGTGGTGCCGGCCGCGTCCGGTACCCAGAGCATGGTGCACCTGACCCCGGCCCAGCACGCAGGCTTGATCCAGGCTTTCAGTGACGTGGGCGACAACCTTGACGTACTGATCATCGACACCGCTGCCGGCATCGGCGACTCCGTGGTGAGTTTCGTGCGCGCGGCCCAGGAAGTGCTGCTGGTGGTGTGCGACGAGCCGACCTCGATCACCGATGCCTACGCCTTGATCAAGCTGCTCAACCGCGACTACGGCATGAACCGCTTCCGCGTTCTGGCCAACATGGCACAGAGCCCTCAAGAAGGCCGCAACCTGTTCGCCAAGCTGACCAAGGTGACCGACCGTTTTCTCGACGTGGCCCTGCAGTACGTCGGCGCCGTGCCGTACGATGAGTCCGTGCGCAAGGCCGTGCAGAAGCAGCGCGCTGTCTACGAGGCGTTTCCCCGCTCCAAATGCTCGCTGGCCTTCAAGGCCATCGCGCAGAAGGTAGACACCTGGCCGTTGCCGGCCAATCCCCGCGGCCACCTGGAGTTCTTCGTCGAACGCCTGGTGCAGCAAACCAGTGCAGGGCCCGTATCATGAGCGCCAGCGGATACCGTATGTACAGCAAGGCGTCGCGCGACTCGCAGCAGCATCAGCTGATCGAGCAGTATGCGCCGCTGGTCAAGCGCATCGCCTATCACCTGCTGGCGCGACTGCCGGCCAGCGTGCAGGTCGAAGACCTGATCCAGGCCGGCATGATCGGTCTGCTGGAAGTCTCGACAAAGTACGATTCGAGCAAAGGGGCCAGTTTCGAGACCTATGCCGGTATCCGTATCCGCGGTGCGATGCTCGACGAGGTGCGCAAGGGTGACTGGGCACCGCGTTCGGTGCACCGCAATACCCGTATGGTCAGTGATGCCATTCGCCGAATCGAGTCAAAAACCGGTCGCGACGCTAAAGATCACGAGATTGCGGCCGAACTCAATCTGAGTCTGGATGATTACTACGGGATCCTGAACGATACCTTGGGCAGCCGCCTGTTCAGTTTCGACGACCTGCTGCAGGACGGCGAACACGAGGGGCTGCACGAAGACGGCGCCAGCGGTTCGCTGGAGCCCTCGCGGGATCTGGAGGACGAGCGCTTCCAGGGCGCGCTGGCCGAGGCCATCGCCAACCTGCCCGAGCGCGAGAAACTGGTGCTGTCGCTGTATTACGACGAAGAGCTGAACCTCAAGGAAATCGGCGAGGTGCTGGGTGTCAGCGAATCGCGCGTCAGCCAGTTGCACAGCCAGTGCGCAGCGCGACTGCGCGGGCGCTTGGGAGAGTGGCGGGCACGCTGAAGGAACGGCGAGATCGGTGCGGGCTTTTTCGCGGGCAGAGCCCGCTCCCACAGTCTCGACCTATGTGGGAGCGGGCTCTGCCCGCGAAGAGGCCTGCAGGCGTAGCGCGTGTAGGCGATCTGCAGCGACAAGTGGCTCAGGCGAATTCGATTGTTATGCACGCCCAGGGGCTGGGCGTGTTCAAGACTGCTGGAGGTCTAATTGGACAAGAACATGAAAATCCTCATCGTCGACGATTTTTCGACGATGCGGCGCATCATCAAGAATCTGCTGCGTGACCTGGGCTTCACCAACACCGCCGAGGCCGATGACGGCAACACCGCCTTGCCGATGTTGCACAGCGGCAACTTCGATTTCCTCGTCACCGACTGGAACATGCCGGGCATGTCGGGCATCGATCTGCTGCGCCAGGTGCGCGCCGACGACCGCCTCAAGCACCTGCCGGTGCTCATGGTGACTGCCGAGGCCAAGCGCGAGCAGATCATCGAAGCCGCCCAGGCCGGGGTCAACGGGTATGTGGTCAAGCCTTTCACTGCGCAAGTGCTGAAAGAAAAAATCGAAAAGATTTTCGAGCGCGTCAATAGCTGAAGTCTGCAATGGGGGCGCAATGGACCACAAACAAAGCACGTTGGGGGACTTCGAGTCGACCCTGAAGAAACACGCCGTCGAGCTGGTCGACAGCCTTGAAAAAGGCCGATTCGGTGAAGCGGTGCAATTGATTCACGAACTGAACCAGACCCGCGATCGCGGTTTGTATCAGGAAGTCGGCAAGCTGACCCGCGAGCTGCACAGCGCCATCGTCAGTTTCCAGATCGATCCGACCATCCCCCAGGCTGAAGAGGTGTCGCAGATCACCGACGCGACCGAACGCCTGTCGTACGTGGTGCGCCTGACCGAGAGCGCGGCCAACCGGACGATGGACCTGGTCGAGCAGAGCACGCCGGTGCTCAATACCCTGAGCACCGAGGCCAGCGCCTTGAGCGCCGACTGGCAGCGCTTCATGCGCCGCGAAGTGGCCGCCGACGAGTTCCGCGAACTGGCCCGCCGGGTGGACGGATTCCTGACCCGCAGCGAGCAGGGCAATCGTGAAGTGGCCAGCCACCTCAACGACATCGTGCTGGCACAGGATTACCAGGACCTCACCGGCCAGGTCATCAAGCGCGTCACCGCGTTGGTCACCGAAGTGGAAAGCAACCTGCTCAAACTGGTCCTGATGGCCAGCCAGGTGGACCGCTTCGCCGGCATCCAGCACGACCACGAAAAGCTTCGTGCCGAAAAAGATCAAGAAAAACATCCTGCCAAGGGTGAAGGTCCGCAGATTCATGCCGATAAACGTGAAGACGTCGTATCCGGTCAGGACGATGTCGACGATCTGCTGTCCAGTCTGGGCTTCTAGGCCACCGCCTGCGTCTGACTGTGTTGACCGTTAATCACGTATTCCAGGGAGCATCCACATGAGCTTCGGCGCCGACGAAGAAATCCTTCAGGATTTCCTGGTAGAGGCCGGCGAAATTCTCGAGCAACTGTCCGAACAACTGGTCGAGCTGGAAAGCCGTCCCGATGATGCCGACTTGCTCAACGCAATTTTTCGCGGTTTTCACACTGTAAAAGGCGGCGCCGGCTTCCTCCAGCTCAACGAGCTGGTGGAGTGCTGCCATATCGCCGAAAACGTCTTCGACATCTTGCGCAAGGGTGAGCGCCGGGTTGATTCTGAGCTCATGGACGTTGTGCTCGAGGCCCTGGACGCAGTCAATGGCATGTTCGCCGAAGTGCGCGAGCGCGCCCCGGTCACGCCGGCCAGTGCGCAGCTGCTCGATGCTCTCGCGCGTCTGGCCGAGCCGGCAGTGGCCGTCGCAGCACCCGCAGTGGCGGTTGCACCGCCCGTGGCGGCACCGGTGGCTGCACTGGCCTCGGCGCCGAGCGACGACATCACCGATGACGAGTTCGAACAATTGCTTGATTCTTTGGGTGCGGCCAAGGCGCAGTCTGCCACGCCGACCGCGGGCGTGCCCGATGGTCCGATCAGCGACGAAATCACCGATGACGAATTCGAGTCGCTGCTCGATCAATTGCATGGAAAAGGTCAGTTCGCCGTCGACGCGCTGGCGCCCCCCACCGCAGCACCTGCTACCTCAGGACCCTCTGGTGCGCGGGCCTCCGAAGCAGTGACACCATCGACCACCGCAGCGGCGCCGGGTGACGAGATCACCGACGACGAGTTCGAGGCGCTGCTCGACCAGTTGCATGGAAAGGGTGCGTTCACGGCCGATGCGGTCAAGCCGCAACCGCCTGCGCAGGTGCAAGCCCCGGCTCCGGTAAGCGATAACATCACCGACGACGAATTCGAGTCATTGCTCGACCAGCTGCACGGCAAGGGCAAGTTCAGCGATGTTGCCAGCCTGCCCGACGCTCAGCCGACTTCTGCCGTAGCGGCGCCGGTTGCGGCCCCGCGCAAGGCCGAGGCCGCTCCGGCACGTGCGCCGGTGGCCGAGAAACCGGTCGCCACCGAAGCCGAAACGACCGTGCGCGTCGATACCGCGCGCCTCGACGAAATCATGAACATGGTCGGCGAACTGGTGCTGGTGCGTAACCGCCTGGTCCGCCTGGGTGCCAACAGCAGCGACGAGGCCATGTCCAAGGCGGTGTCCAACCTCGACGTGGTGACGGCCGACCTGCAAACCGCCGTCATGAAGACGCGGATGCAGCCGATCAAGAAAGTCTTCGGGCGCTTCCCGCGCCTGGTCCGCGATCTGGCCCGGCAGTTGAAGAAGGAAATCAACCTGGAGCTGGTCGGTGAAGAAACCGACCTCGACAAGAACCTGGTCGAGGCACTGGCCGACCCGCTGGTGCACTTGGTGCGCAACGCCGTCGATCACGGCATCGAAACGCCCGAAGAGCGTGAGCGCAGTGGCAAGGCGCGCGGCGGTCGGGTGGTATTGTCGGCAGAGCAGGAGGGTGACCACATCCTGTTGTCGATCAGCGACGACGGCAAGGGCATGGACCCTGCCGTTCTGCGCGCCAAGGCCGTGGAAAAGGGCCTGATGGACCGTGACGCAGCCGACCGACTGAGCGAATCGGACTGCTACAACCTCATCTTCGCCCCGGGTTTCTCCACCAAGACGGAAATCTCCGACGTGTCGGGCCGCGGCGTGGGCATGGACGTGGTCAAGACCAAGAT
>NZ_DJUS01000013.1:7875-14557 GCF_002438365.1 Pseudomonas sp. UBA6276 | reverse complement strand
ACGCCGCCGGACATGCCGACGATGACGCGCTGCTTTGCACAGTGGCGGGGAGCTGGCTCACGCATAGGGATTCGATGGGGTCTCTGAAAAGGACGCGATTCTAACAGGGTAAGCTGCAAAACGCTCAGGTGCGAATCAGCTCCAGGCTGTGCAGCGGCCCGTTCAGGTAGTCGTCCAGGCATTGCATGACCAGCTCGCTGCGCAGCCGATGGCCCTGTGCGGCCAGCTCGTCGCGGGTCAGCCAGGTGGTGCCGCTGATGTCCGGATCCAGTTCGAGCTCGGGGTTCAGGTGCAAGGGGCGTGCACTGAAGCAGATGCGCTGGTAGGTCACGCCGTTGCTGGGCGCGGTGTACAGGTACACGCCCACCACACCGGTCAGTTCGACGTCCCAGGCGGTTTCTTCCAGCGTTTCGCGCAGCGCAGCCTGCAGCAGATTTTCGTCGGGTTCCAGATGGCCGGCAGGCTGGTTGAGCACCAGCCGTCCGCCTTTCATTTCCTCGACGAACAGAAAACGCCCGTCGTCCTCGATGATGGTGGCGACGGTGATGTGGGGTTGCCAGGTCATGGTGGAATCTCCTATTGATGGGGCCCTCGTAGGAGGGGGGCGCGGCCGCGAAACAGGCACCGCAGTGCATCAGCCAATTCGCGTTGCCTTTTTCGCGGCCGATGACCGCTCCTACGAGAGATCGCGGATGCCAGAAAAAGTCAGCCCCGGCACTAGGCCGGGGCTGAGGGTGTTACCAAGGCAAACCTTACACCAGCGAAGCGATCGCGGCGTTCAGGGTTTCACTCGGGCGCATGGCCTTGCGGGTCAGCTCGGCATCGGCGTGGTAGTAGCCACCGATGTCCACCGGCTTGCCCTGAACGGCGTTGAGCTCGGCGACGATCTTCGCCTCGTTCTCGGCCAGAGTCTTGGCCAGCGGGGCGAACTGCGCCTTGAGAGCGGCGTCGTCGTTCTGCTCGGCCAGGGCCTGGGCCCAGTACAGCGCCAGGTAGAAGTGGCTGCCGCGGTTGTCGATGTTGCCGACCTTGCGCGATGGCGACTTGTTGTTGTCGAGGAACTGGCCGGTGGCCTTGTCCAGCGTTGCGGCCAGTACCAGCGCCTTGGGGTTGTCGTAGGTGCTGCCCAGGTGCTCCAGCGAAGCGGCCAGGGCCAGGAACTCACCCAGCGAATCCCAGCGCAGGAAGTTTTCTTCCACCAACTGCTGGACATGCTTGGGGGCCGAACCGCCAGCGCCGGTTTCGAACAGGCCACCGCCGTTCATCAGCGGCACGATCGACAGCATCTTGGCGCTGGTGCCCAGTTCCATGATCGGGAACAGGTCGGTCAGGTAATCGCGCAGCACGTTGCCGGTGACGGAGATGGTGTCCTGCCCTGCGCGAATCCGCTTGAGCGAGAACGCCATGGCATCGACCGGCGACATGATCTGGATGTCCAGGCCATTGGTGTCGTGGTCCTTGAGGTACTTCTGCACCTTTTCGATCATCACGGCGTCGTGGGCGCGCGCCGGGTCGAGCCAGAACACGGCGGGGGTGCTGCTGGCGCGGGCGCGGTTGACGGCAAGCTTGACCCAATCCTGGATCGGCGCGTCCTTGGTCTGGCACATGCGGAACACGTCACCGGCTTCGACCTTCTGCTCCATGAGCACGCGGCCGTTGCTGTCGCTGACGCGAACCACGCCATCGGCGGCGATCTGGAAGGTCTTGTCGTGGGAACCGTACTCTTCGGCTTTCTGCGCCATCAGACCGACGTTGGGCACGCTGCCCATGGTGGTCGGATCGAAGGCGCCGTGCTTCTTGCAGTCTTCGATGGCGGCCTGGTAGATACTGGCGTAGCAGCGATCCGGGATCACCGCCTTGGTGTCCTGCAGCACGCCGTCGGCGTTCCACATCTTGCCCGAGTCACGGATCATGGCCGGCATCGAGGCATCGACGATGACGTCGCTGGGCACGTGCAGGTTGGTGATGCCTTTGTCGGAGTTGACCATGGCCAGGGCAGGGCGGGTGGCATAGACGGCCTGAACGTCGGCTTCGATCTGCGCCTGCTGTTCGGCCGGCAGCGATTTGATGCGTGCGTACAGATCGCCAATGCCGTTGTTCAGGTTGAAACCGACCTGCTCCAGCACGTCGGCATGCTTGTCCAGCGCCTGCTGGTAGAACTCGGCGACGATCTGGCCGAACATGATCGGGTCGGAGACCTTCATCATGGTGGCCTTGAGGTGCACGGAGAACAGCACGCCTTGCTTCTTGGCGTCTTCGATCTCGGCGGCGACGAAGGCGCGCAGGGCCTTCTTGCTCAGCGCGGCGCAGTCGATGATCTCGCCGGCCAGCACCTTGGTCTTTTCCTTCAGTACGGTGGTGCTGCCGTCATTGCCGACCAGCTCGATCTTGACGCTGCCATCGGCTTCGATCAGGGCGCTTTTTTCGCTGCCGTAGAAGTCGCCGCTGCTCATGTGGGCTACATGGGACTTGGAGTCGGCCGCCCAGGCACCCATCTTGTGCGGATGCTTGCGTGCGTAGTTCTTGACCGACAGCGGGGCGCGGCGGTCGGAGTTGCCTTCGCGCAGGACCGGGTTCACGGCGCTGCCCTTGACCTTGTCGTAGCGGGCGCGGGTGTCCTTGTCGGCGTCGGATTCGGCGGTGTCCGGGTAGTCGGGCAGGTCGAAGCCCTGATCCTGCAGCTCCTTGATGGCGGCCTTGAGCTGCGGTACCGAAGCACTGATGTTCGGCAGCTTGATGATGTTCGCTTCAGGCGTGGTGGCCAGGGTGCCCAGCTCGGCGAGATCGTCCGGGACGGGTTTGCCGGCCTGCAGACGCTCGGGGAAGCTTGAAAGGATGCGCGCTGCCAGGGAGATGTCGCGCGTCTCGACGGCGATGTCCGAGGAAGCGGTGAAGGCTTCGATGATCGGCAGCAGCGAATAGGTGGCCAGGGCTGGCGCTTCGTCGGTGAAGGTGTAGATGATCTTTGAGCGGGTGGGCATAATCGAATTAACTCTCTTCTTTGCTGAGCGTGCACAGAATCTCGAGATGCGCAGGATAGGCGCTTTCGCTCGTTGTCATCAATGAGGCGAAAAGTCGAGCATTCGTCGCGGTGATGTGGGATGCATCAGTAGAGCGTCAAGCGGTCGACCGGCAACAAACGGCCCCAAGAATGGCCCCAAGACAACTCGCACGAGCGGACCGGTCCGACCAGGGTGACCCTGTGGTCACTGCGGCAGTATACCACTGGTCGTGGCGATGAATACTGTGTAGGGGGCACAAAGCTGCGGCGCCGGGGCGCACTCGAAATCCAAACGCCTGAAACGAGACAGGCCATCCGTCTGGATGGCCTGTCTGTGTGTGCATCGAACCAGAAGGTGGTGCAATGACGGCGAGTAAACGCTCCGGTTGCAGGGCATGGGCCCACGGAACGCTTGCTCGCGATCACTGTGCCAGCTTGAGCATCACGCGTCTGCGGACTCCTTGGTCTGGTTGTCGGACGTGGCAGTGGCTGCTTCGGACGTTGCTGTCTGCGCCGCCTGGATTTTCACCGCGTGCAGACCCTTGGGGCCCTGGATAATGTCGAAGACCACGGCCTGACCTGCCTTCAGCGTCTTGTAGCCTTCCATACCGATGGCGGAGAAATGGGCGAAAAGATCCTCGTCCTTGCCGTCCTCGATGATGAAGCCGTAGCCCTTGGCATTGTTGAACCACTTGACTTTACCACTGTGCATACCCATATCCCTCTGCAAAGGACTCCAGCTCTGGAGTATCATCCACTTCATGCGCAATCAATCGATTGAAAAAATTTGGTTGACTGCGCGGACCTTTCTTCCCCAATGTGGGTTCTACTGTTTGTAACACCGTTTTGCCGATAGTCAAGGTCATGCGGCGGCCGAGTCAAAATTCGGTCACAAGGTCCAACCCACTACTTCTATTCGCTCAACGATGAATCTTCTTTCCATGCATGCATTCAGTCAGATTCGACTAACCTTCAATCAAGACCGCCCGCAGTCGCACGAGGACGATTCGGCAGGCATTGCCGTTCAGGAATCCAAGCCGGCATTACGGGCCCCACCGATGTACAAGGTGGTTCTATTCAACGACGACTACACCCCGATGGATTTCGTCGTCGAAATCCTCGAGGTTTTTTTCAATCTGAATCGTGAGCTGGCGACCAAGGTCATGCTGGCCGTCCACACCGAGGGACGGGCAGTATGCGGATTGTTTACCCGAGACATCGCCGAAACAAAGGCCATGCAGGTCAACCAGTACGCCAGGGAAAGCCAGCATCCGCTACTCTGTGAAATCGAGAAGGACGGTTAACGCCGACCACTTGGGTATGAGGTGAAGCTATGTTAAACCGCGAGCTCGAAGTCACGCTCAATCTTGCCTTCAAGGAAGCGCGCTCCAAGCGTCATGAATTCATGACCGTGGAGCACCTTCTGCTGGCGCTATTGGACAACGAGGCAGCCGCCACCGTTTTGCGGGCGTGCGGCGCCAATCTCGACAAACTCAAACACGACCTGCAGGAGTTCATCGACTCCACCACGCCGTTGATCCCCGTGCATGACGAGGATCGCGAGACCCAGCCAACCCTGGGCTTCCAGCGTGTGCTGCAGCGCGCCGTGTTTCACGTGCAAAGTTCGGGCAAGCGAGAAGTCACCGGCGCTAACGTGCTGGTGGCGATCTTCAGCGAACAGGAAAGCCAGGCCGTGTTCCTGCTCAAGCAGCAGAGCGTGGCGCGGATCGATGTGGTCAACTACATCGCCCACGGCATTTCCAAGGTCCCCGGCCACGGCGACAGCTCCGAAGGCGAGCAGGAGATGCAGGATGAGGAAGGTGGTGACACCTCCACGTCGAGCAACCCGCTGGACGCCTATGCCAGCAATCTCAACGAACTGGCACGCCAGGGTCGCATCGATCCGCTGGTAGGGCGCGAGATCGAGGTCGAGCGCGTTGCGCAGATCCTCGCCCGTCGTCGCAAGAACAACCCGTTGCTGGTGGGCGAGGCAGGCGTGGGCAAGACGGCCATCGCCGAGGGCCTGGCCAAGCGCATCGTCGACAGTCAGGTGCCCGACCTGCTCGCCAACAGCGTCGTGTATTCCCTCGACCTGGGTGCGCTGCTGGCCGGCACCAAGTACCGCGGCGATTTCGAGAAGCGCTTCAAGGCGTTGCTCGGTGAGCTGAAGAAGCGTCCGCAAGCCATCTTGTTCATCGACGAGATCCACACCATCATCGGTGCGGGCGCGGCGTCGGGCGGGGTGATGGACGCCTCCAACCTGCTCAAGCCGCTGCTGTCCTCCGGAGATATCCGTTGCATCGGTTCGACCACGTTCCAGGAATTCCGCGGCATCTTCGAGAAGGACCGTGCCCTGGCACGACGCTTCCAGAAAGTCGATGTGTCCGAGCCTTCGGTGGAAGACACCATCGGTATCCTGCGCGGCCTCAAGGGGCGTTTCGAGCAACACCACAACATCGAGTACAGCGACGAGGCGTTGCGTGCCGCTGCGGAGTTGGCCTCGCGCTACATCAATGACCGGCACATGCCCGACAAGGCTATCGACGTCATCGACGAAGCCGGTGCCTATCAGCGTCTGCAACCAGAGGCCAATCGGGTCAAGCGCATCGAAGTGCCTCAGGTCGAGGATATCGTGGCCAAGATCGCGCGGATTCCGCCAAAGCACGTGACCAGCTCCGACAAGGAACTGCTGCGTAATCTGGAGCGTGATCTCAAGCTCACCGTATTCGGCCAGGACGCTGCCATCGATTCGCTGGCCACCGCCATCAAGCTTTCGCGTGCGGGCCTCAAGGCGCCGGACAAGCCGGTCGGCTCGTTCCTGTTCGCCGGTCCCACCGGTGTGGGCAAGACCGAGGCTGCGCGGCAGTTGGCAAAGGCGCTGGGCGTGGAGTTGGTGCGCTTCGACATGTCCGAGTACATGGAGCGTCATACCGTTTCGCGTCTGATCGGTGCGCCGCCCGGTTACGTTGGTTTCGACCAGGGCGGGTTGCTGACCGAGGCCATCACCAAGCAGCCGCACTGTGTGCTGTTGCTCGATGAAATCGAGAAGGCTCACCCTGAAGTCTTCAACCTGCTGCTGCAGGTGATGGACCATGGGACCCTTACCGACAACAACGGTCGCAAGGCGGACTTCCGCAACGTGATCCTCATCATGACCACCAACGCCGGTGCCGAAACCGCTGCACGTGCCTCGATCGGGTTTACCCATCAGGACCATTCTTCGGACGCCATGGAAGTGATCAAGAAGAGTTTCACGCCCGAGTTCCGCAACCGTCTGGACACCATCATCCAGTTCGGTCGCCTGAGCCACGAAGTCATCAAGAGCGTGGTCGACAAGTTCCTCACCGAGCTTCAGGCGCAGCTGGAAGACAAGCGTGTGCAACTGGAAGTCACCGACGCCGCTCGCGGCTGGTTGGCGGCCGGTGGCTACGACGTGCAGATGGGGGCGCGGCCGATGGCGCGCTTGATTCAGGACAAGATCAAGCGGCCGTTGGCGGAAGAAATCCTGTTCGGCGAGTTGGCCGAGCACGGCGGCGTGGTGCACATCGACATCAAGGACGGCGAGCTGACCTTCGATTTCGAGACCACGGCGGAGATGGCCTAAGCGTGTGACGCGGCTCGCGCCGCTGCTACAGGGATTTGCGCAATTCCTGTAGCAGCGGCGCAAGCCGCGTAGCTTTT
>NZ_DJUS01000013.1:0-7737 GCF_002438365.1 Pseudomonas sp. UBA6276 | reverse complement strand
CGAAGCTGTCTTCTTTCGACATGCAGTAAAACCCTCGGTATCCAGTTGATGGCCCGGTGCAACTGCGCCAGGCAAAAGCGGCGTGCATTGTGCCCGAAAAAGGGGGCTCAAGCCAAGGGGTTCAGTTAAGAGTCACCCATCTCTGGTTGATAAGCAGCTCGATCGGGCGATATTGGGTCTTGTAATTCATCTTCTGACAGTTCTTGATCCAGTACCCCAGATACACCGCATCCAGATTCAAGCGACGGGCTTCCTCGATCTGCCAGAGAATCGCCAGGCGGCCCAGGCTGCGGCGTTCCTCGGTCGGTTCGTAGAAGGTGTACACGGCCGACAGGCCGTTGGGCAGTACGTCGGTCACAGCAACCGCCACCAGCTTCCCCTCCAGTCGGAATTCGTAAAAGCGGGAAAAGGGCAGGTCGCGCACCAAGAAGGTCGAGAATTGATCCCGGCTGGGCGGAAACATGTCGCCATCGGCGTGACGCTGCTCGATGTAACGCTGGTACAGATCGAAATATTCTTCGGTGAAGCGCGGGGTGGCGCAGGTCACCTGCACGTCGGGGTTGCGCTTGAGGATGCGTTTCTGCTGGCGTGAGGGGGTAAAGCCCGCCGTCGGGATGCGCGCTGGCACGCAGGCGCTGCAGCGCTGGCAGTGCGGCCGGTAGAGATGGTCGCCGCTGCGGCGGAAACCCATTTCCGAGAGGTCGGCGTAGACATTGACGTCCATCGGCTGGCTCGGATCGAGAAACAAGGTCGTGGCTTGCTCGTCGGGCAGGTAACTGCACGAATGGGGTTGAGTGGCATAGAACTTCAGGCGCGCCAACTCAGTCATGATGAACCCTCGGAATGAAACCAGTACGTTCAGTGTATGCCAGTGCTGGATAACTCGCCTAGCGCCGCCACGTCGCGCTGTTGGGCTGGTCCAGGTATTGGTTCAGATAGTCGGCAAATGTCTCGCGGGCAATGCTCCTGGCACCCAGGCTGTGCAGATGGTCGGTCGGCATCTGGCAATCGATCAGCACGAACCCGGCTTGCTGCAGGTGTTCGACCAAGGTCACGAAACCGACCTTCGAGGCATTGTCGGCACGGCTGAACATCGACTCGCCGAAGAATAGCCGGCCCATGGCCAGGCCATAGAGCCCGCCCACCAGCGCATCGCCGTCCCACACTTCGACCGAGTGGGCGTGACCCTGCTCGTGCAGGGCGAGGTAGGCACGTTGCATGTCGTCGGTGATCCAGGTCCCGTCCGTATAGTTCCGTGGCCCGGCGCACTCGGCAATCACTGCCGCGAAGTCACGGTCGAACGTGACCCTGAAACGGCCCTGGCGCAGCACTTTGCGCAGGCTGCGGGAAACGTGCACTTCGGCGGGCAGCAGCACGGTGCGCGGATCGGGTGACCACCACAGAATCGGTTGGCCTTCCTCGAACCAGGGGAAGCAGCCGTGTCGGTAGGCCTGGATCAGGCGCTCGGGACTGAGGTCGCCGCCAGCGGCGAGCAGGCCGTTGGGCTCGCGCATGGCTTTGCTCAGGGGTGGAAAGACCAGTTCGTTTCGTTTGAGCCAAGTCAGCATGGTTGTTCGCTACGGCAGGGGAGGGTGGTACGGGTGGGCGATGGGTTCATCCTGCCATGATCCGGCTGGTCCGCCAACGTGCACCGCCGATGCAGCGCGGTCTTCCTGCACGATGCCGGACAGGATTGGGGTGGCAGCTTTCATGTAACTTTTCTGCGCTTTTGCAGTCCCACGTGACTGTTCTTCAAGATCCGCGCGTAAGGTCTTGTCGGTAAAGGTAATGTGTCGTTGAATCATCTGTGATTCGGCGCAATGGCGGTGTATGAAAGCGCACGGCGGCAGATGCTCATATTGCGGATGCGCGAATTGCCGACAAACCCGTACAATGCGATCTTTGCAGGGCCCGTTCCCAACCGATACTGGCCATTTGCCGTGTTTTTAGTCATTCATCAGTTGCGCGCTCCAACAGGCGCAGGAAATCAAGCGTTTTGAAGAAATCCACTGCCTCATCCGCTCCCACATCGGTGCCTGTCTGGCGTCAGCAGATGCACTACCGCCTCAAGGAAGGCGCCCTGATCGCCATGGGCGCGCTGTGCCTGTATCTGTGGATGGCGTTGTTGACCTACGACCAGACCGATCCGGGCTGGAGCCATACCAGCAGCAACATGGACCAAGTGCAGAACGCTGCAGGCCGCGCCGGTGCGTTCGCCGCCGATATTCTGTTCATGGTGCTGGGTTATTTTGCCTACATCTTCCCGCTGTTGCTGGCGGTGAAGACCTGGCAGATCTTCCGTCAGCGCCATGAGCCCTGGCAGTGGAGCGGCTGGCTGTTCTCGTGGCGCCTGATCGGCCTGGTGTTCCTGATTCTTTCCGGCGCGGCGCTGGCGCACATTCATTTCCATTCCGCCGGCAGCCTGCCGGCGTCAGCTGGGGGTGCGCTGGGCGAAAGCCTGGGCAACCTGGCGCTCAATGCCCTGAACATCCAGGGCAGTACCCTGCTGTTCATCGCGTTGTTCCTGTTCGGTCTGACGGTATTCACCGACCTGTCCTGGTTCAAGGTCATGGACATGACCGGCAAGATCACCCTCGATCTGCTCGAACTCATGCAGGGCTCCGTCACCCGCTGGTGGGCGGCGCGTGCCGAACGCAAGCAACTGGTGGCCCAACTGCGCGAAGTGGACGAGCCAGCCTACGCCGCGCCGCGGATGAGCGAACCGCGGGATCTGGCCAAGCCCAAGCCCGCTCGGCCTTTGCCGGTGGAACCGACGCTGTCGAGCCAGCCGAGTCCGCAGCCTCGTCCCGTGGCGCCGATCATGCCGGCCGCTTCGGTCGCAACCAATCCTGCACCGGCTCAGATCGCGCCGAGCCAGCCTGCGCGACCTGCGGTGCCGATCAAGCCGTTGAGCGAAGAAAGCAGCCTCGGCGCATCCAGTGCCAAGCCTGCCGAGCAGAGCGCGCGGGTGCAGAAGGAGAAACAGGCGTCGTTGTTCGTCGACAGCGCCGTGCAGGGTACGCTGCCGCCGATTTCGATCCTCGACCCGGCCGAACAGAAGAAGGTCAACTACTCGCCTGAGTCGCTGGCGGCCGTCGGGCAGTTGCTGGAGGTCAAGCTCAAGGAATTCGGCGTGGAAGTGACCGTCGATTCCATTCACCCGGGCCCGGTCATCACCCGCTACGAGATTCAGCCCGCAGCCGGCGTCAAGGTCAGCCGGATTTCCAACCTGGCCAAGGACCTGGCACGCTCGCTGGCCGTGTTGAGCGTGCGGGTGGTCGAAGTCATTCCCGGCAAGACCACCGTGGGTATCGAGATTCCCAACGAAGACCGGCAGATCGTACGCTTCTCCGAAGTGCTGTCCTCGCCCCAGTACGATCAGGCCACGTCGCCCGTCACCATGGCCCTGGGTCACGACATCGGCGGCAAGCCGGTCATCACCGACCTGGCGAAGATGCCGCACCTGCTGGTGGCCGGTACCACCGGTTCCGGTAAGTCGGTGGGCGTGAACGCGATGATCCTGTCGATTCTGTTCAAGTCGGGTCCTGAAGACGCCAAGCTGATCATGATCGACCCCAAGATGCTCGAGCTGTCGATCTACGAAGGCATTCCGCATTTGCTGTGCCCGGTGGTCACCGACATGAAGGACGCGGCCAACGCGCTGCGCTGGAGCGTGGCCGAGATGGAGCGGCGCTACAAGCTCATGGCTGCCATGGGCGTGCGCAACCTGGCGGGCTTCAACCGCAAGATCAAGGATGCCGAAGAGGCTGGCGAACCGCTGAGTGACCCGTTGTACAAGCGTGAAAGCATTCATGACGAGGCGCCGCTGCTCAAGACCCTGCCGACCATCGTGGTGGTGGTNNCGTCGGCAAGAAGGTCGAAGAGTTGATCGCCCGTATCGCCCAGAAGGCCCGTGCTGCCGGTATCCACCTGATCCTGGCCACCCAGCGACCGTCGGTGGATGTCATCACCGGCCTGATCAAGGCCAACATTCCGACCCGTATGGCGTTCCAGGTGTCGAGCAAGATCGACTCGCGCACCATCATCGACCAGGGTGGCGCCGAACAACTGCTGGGTCACGGTGACATGCTCTACATGCCGCCAGGCACCAGTCTGCCGATTCGCGTCCACGGCGCCTTCGTTTCCGACGAGGAAGTGCACCGCGTGGTCGAGGCCTGGAAGCAGCGTGGCGTGCCGGATTACAACGAAGACATCCTGGCTGGCGTCGAAGAGGCCGGCAGTGGCTTCGAGAACAGCGGCGGTGGCGGTGACGGTGACGACAGCGAGAGCGATGCGCTCTATGACGAAGCGGTGAACTTCGTCCTCGAGAGCCGTCGCGCGTCCATTTCAGCGGTGCAGCGCAAGCTCAAGATCGGCTACAACCGCGCGGCGCGGATGATCGAGTCCATGGAAATGGCCGGTGTGGTCACGCCGATGAATACCAATGGCTCGCGCGAAGTGATCGCGCCGGGCCCGATGCGCGACTGATGCAACGCTCGCGCCTTACCCTAGAACGAGGATTCCCATGCGCCTGATTCGCATGCTGTTGGTTTCTGCCCTGGCCCTGTCCAGCCTGTCGGTGCATGCCGACCAGAAGGACGTCGCGCGCTTGACGCAACTGCTGGAAAAATCCCAGACGTTGACCGCCCGCTTTTCCCAGCTGACCCTGGACGGCAGTGGTACCCAGTTGCAGGAAACCGCTGGTGAGATGGCCCTGCAGCGCCCTGGCCTGTTCAACTGGCACACCGATGCGCCCCAGGAACAGCTAATGGTCTCCGACGGCAAGAAGGTCTCCTTGTGGGACCCGGACCTGGAGCAGGTCACCATCAAGAATCTCGACCAGCGTCTGACCCAGACCCCGGCATTGCTGCTGTCCGGTGACGTGTCGAAGATCAGCCAGAGCTTCGACATCAGCGCCAAGGAAGCCGGTGACGTGATCGATTTCGTGCTCAAGCCCAAGACGCGAGACACCTTGTTCGACTCGCTGCGCCTGTCGTTCCGCAAAGGCATGATCAATGACATGCAGCTGATCGACAGCGTTGGCCAACGCACCAATATCCTGTTCATGAACGTCAAGGCCAACGAGCCCATCGCTGCCAGCAAGTTCAAGTTCGACATCCCCAAAGGGGCGGACGTGATCCAGGAATAATTCGAGGTCGATTGCCAGCCCATGGACCTGTTTCGCAGCGATCCCATCGCCCAGCCGCTGGCTGCCCGCCTGCGCGCAAGCAACCTGGACGAATATGTCGGCCAGGAGCATCTGCTCGCCCGCGGCAAACCGTTGCGCGAAGCGCTGGAGCAGGGCGCCCTGCACTCGATGATCTTCTGGGGTCCGCCGGGCGTGGGCAAGACCACCCTGGCGCGGCTGCTGGCGAAAGTCTCGGACGCGCACTTCGAAACCGTCTCGGCGGTGCTGGCCGGGGTCAAGGAGATTCGCCAGGCGGTCGAGGTGGCCAAGCAGCAGGCCGGTCAGTATGGCCGTCGCACGATTCTGTTCGTCGACGAAGTGCATCGCTTCAACAAGTCCCAGCAGGATGCCTTCCTGCCCTATGTGGAAGACGGCACGCTGATCTTCATCGGTGCCACCACCGAGAACCCTTCCTTCGAGCTCAATAACGCGTTGCTCTCGCGGGCTCGTGTCTACGTGCTCAAGAGCCTGGACGAGGCGGCCCTGCGGCGTCTGGTCGATCGCGCGCTGAATGAGGAACGGGGTTTGGGCAAGCGTCGACTGCGCTTGGGTGACGAAGCCTTCGCCATGCTCATGGCGGCCGCCGACGGCGATGGGCGCCGCGTGCTCAACCTGCTGGAGAACGCGTCGGACCTTGCCGAAGACGGTGAGGAAATCGGCACCGAACTGTTGCAGAGCCTGCTGGGCGACACCCGTCGGCGTTTCGACAAGGGCGGCGAGGCGTTCTACGACCAGATTTCGGCCCTGCACAAGTCAGTGCGCGGTTCCAATCCGGATGCGTCACTGTACTGGTTCGCGCGTATGCTCGACGGCGGGTGCGATCCGCTGTATCTGGCACGTCGTGTGGTGCGCATGGCCAGCGAGGACATCGGCAATGCCGACCCGCGCGCGTTGCCCCTGTGCCTGTCGGCGTGGGACGTGCAGGAGCGCCTGGGCAGTCCGGAGGGCGAGTTGGCCGTGGCCCAGGCGATCGTCTACCTGGCATGCGCGCCCAAGAGCAACGCTGTGTACATGGGCTTCAAGGCGGCCATGCGCGAAGCAGCCGAGCACGGTTCCCTCGAAGTGCCGCTGCACCTGCGCAACGCGCCGACCAAATTGATGAAGCAGCTGGGCTATGGCGACGAGTACCGCTACGCCCACGACGAGCCCGACGCCTACGCGGCCGGCGAAGACTATTTCCCCGAACAACTGAGCCCGCGCCACTACTACCGACCCGTGCCTCGCGGCCTGGAATTGAAGATCGGCGAGAAGCTCAAACATCTGTCCAGCCTGGACGACAACAGCCCCCGACGGCGGAGAACCGAGTGATCCCGACCATCATCGCGGTCTCCCTGGGTGGGGTGGTCGGCACCTTGCTGCGGCTGTTTACCGCCACCTACATCAATGCGAACTGGCCACGCCTGTTCTATACCGGTACGCTGGCCGTCAATATCGTCGGCTGCCTGATCATCGGCTACCTGTACGGCCTGTTCATGATTCGCCCGGACATTCCGGTCGAAATCCGTTCGGGACTGATGGTGGGGTTCGTGGGCGGCCTGACCACCTTTTCCTCATTTTCGCTGGACACCGTGCGCTTGCTCGAAAGCGGCCAGGGACTGGTTGCCATGGGCTACTGCGCAGTGAGCGTATTCGGCGGCCTGCTGGCCACCTGGGCCGGCCTGGCACTGACTAAAATCTGACCAATACTGATAAACGAGAGACCGACATGCTCGATTCCAAACTGTTACGTAGCCAGCTTCAGGACGTAGCGGATCGCCTTGCCAGCCGTGGCTATGTCCTGGATGTGGCACGCATCGAGGCGCTGGAAGCCCAGCGCAAGACCGTGCAGACCCGCACCGAGCAACTGCAGGCCGAACGCAACGCGTTGTCCAAGTCCATTGGCCAGGTCATGAAGAGCGGCGGCGACGTCGACGCGTTGAAGGCGCAGGTCGAGTCCATCGCCGAAGAATTGGGCCGCGGCAAGGTCGAGCTGGAGCAATTGCAGGGTGAGCTGGACGGTATCGCCCTGGGCATTCCCAACCTGCCCCACGAATCGGTCCCGGTCGGCGAAGACGAAGACGGCAACGTCGAAGTCCGTCGCTGGGGTACGCCTGCCACCTTCGACTTCCCGGTGCAGGACCACGTCGCGCTGGGTGGCAAGACCGGCGGCCTGGATTTCGAAACGGCGGCCAAGCTGTCCGGCGCGCGCTTTGCCATCATGCGCGGCCCGATCGCTCGCCTGCACCGTGCCCTGGCGCAGTTCATGATCAACCTGCACGTCAGCGAGCATGGCTACGAAGAAGCCTACACCCCGTACCTGGTCCAGGCACCGGCCTTGCAGGGCACCGGCCAGCTGCCCAAGTTCGAGGAAGACTTGTTCAAGATCAGCCGTGACGGCGAGGCCGATCTGTATCTGATTCCAACGGCCGAAGTGTCGCTGACCAACATCGTGGCCGGCGAGATCCTCGACGTCAAACAGCTGCCCCTCAAGTTCGTTGCCCATACGCCGTGCTTCCGCAGCGAAGCCGGTGCGTCGGGGCGCGACACCCGCGGCATGATCCGCCAGCACC